>CALAEC010000148.1 GCA_937890785.1 uncultured Actinomycetes bacterium | reverse complement strand
CCGTAGCAGTGGAGGAACCGGCGGGCCAGCTCGGCGCGAGCCGTCGTCGGGTTGGCCGTCGGCGGCCGCGTCTTCAGCCACTGATCGGTCCGGGCCATGACCGAATCCGTGCCCCGGCCCTCGACGATGCAGACCTGGCCGGTCAGGCCGAGCGCGCGGTACAGGGGCTCGGGCATGTCGTGGCGCGCCTCCTTCGGTCGGGTGATCCGTGACAGCGATCGGACCCGGCGGAGCAGGGCGTCGCGGAGCTCGTTCACGTCGAGGGTCTTCCCGTCGAGGAGCGAACGTGCCGCGGTCGCCATCCGATCCAGCAGGTCGAAGGGATCGAGGCCGGCCTCCGCGATCGGCTTGGCCCATCCGCCGAGGAAGACGTCGAACGAGGCCCGGTCCACCGGCATCGCGCCGGCCGTGAACGCGCCGAGGTTCCGGGCCGGCACGACGTGCGGAGCACCTCGCAGGCTCCACAGGTGGACCAGCGTTCGGTCACGCCGAAGCGCCCGGTCGAGCGCCTCGGCGGTCACCCCATCCACGCGGGCGGCGAACGCCACCGCGGCGGAGCCAACCGGGGTCTCCTGGATCCCGCAGGCCCCAGCGGCCTTCACCAGCGACCGAGGCCCGAGGCGCGCGCTCAGGTTGTGGGCGGCCAGACGGAAGGCCAGGATCCGAGCCCGATCCGGGGTGGACATGTGGCGACGCTAACGCATCGCCCCGCGCCCTCGACCCGGCGCTGAAGGAGACGGCGCGCTTCGATGTCGCCCCCGGCTGCGCCGATAATAGTCGCCTCTTGACAGGTGACTAAATGGTCACGTATCATGAGGCGCCATGACCGACGACGACCGAGTGTTCAGGGCCCTCGCGGACCCGACGCGGAGATCCCTGCTCGACCGGCTCTTCGAGCGTGACGGCCGCACGCTCGGCGAGCTGGAATCGGGACAGGACATGACCCGTTTCGGGGTGATGAAGCACCTGCGGGTCCTCGAGGACGCCGGCCTCGTAGTCACGCGCCGGCGGGGGAGGCAGAAGCTCCATTTCCTGAACCCGGTGCCGATCCGGCTGATCCATGACCGGTGGATCGACAAGTACACGGAGCGGCGGGTGTCGGCCCTCGCCGAGCTCAAGGCGAACCTGGAGGAGGAGACCGGATGACCACGAAGACCGAGACGACCACCCAGGTGTACCAGGTGTACATCAAAGCCTCGCCCCAAGCGATCTGGGACGCCATCACCAAGCCCGAATGGAGCAAACGGTACGGCATGGGCGGCGTGGTGGACTACGAGCTTCGTCCCGGTGGGGCCTACCGGGCCTACCCCGGAGAGGGGATGAAGCGGAAGGGCGCCGAGCTGGGCTTCCCGATCCCCGAGGTCGCCATCGACGGCGAGGTGCTCGAGGCTGACCCGCCGCACAGGCTGGTCCAGACGTTCCGCATGCTGATGGGAGACGAGGCTACGACCTCGGAGGGCTTCACCCGGCTCACCTGGGAGATCGCCGAATCCAGGCCGGGCGTCAGCAAGCTCACGGTGATCCACGACCTCGAAGGCGCCCCGAGGCTTGCCGCCATGAGCAGCGGCGAGATGGAGGATCAGGGCGCGGGCGGCGGCTGGCCCGAGGTCCTCAGCGACCTCAAGACCCTGCTGGAGACCGGCCGGAGCCTTTCCGGCTAGCGAACGGACAACGGACCATGGAGGCCTCGGATCGCCGGGGCCTCCGTCACCCCGAGGAGGAGCAGACATGAGGATCGTGGTGTTCGAGAGCGTCACCCTCGATGGGGTCATGCAGGCGCCCGGCCGTCCCGACGAGGACACCCGGGGAGGGTTCGCCCAGGGCGGCTGGGCCGTGCCGTACGCCGACGAGATGATGGGGAGGCAAGCCGGCGAGGGAATGGCCACGACCGGTGGCATCCTCCTGGGCCGGCGGACCTACGAGGACTTCTACGGGTTCTGGCCGAAGCAGCCGGAGAATCCGTTCACCGAGGCGCTGAACAAGCTGCAGAAATACGTCGTGTCGAACACGCTGACCGAGCCACTCCCGTGGGAGAACTCCACGCTGCTTCAAGGCGACCCCGCCGAAGCCGCCGCGACGCTCAAGGAGCAGCCGGGCAACGACCTGCTGGTCCTGGGAAGCGGCGAGCTGGTCCGGATGCTCACCGAGCGCGGTCTCGTGGACCGGTACGTGCTCCTGATCCATCCCCTCGTGCTCGGATCGGGCCGGCGCCTCTTCGCCGAGGGAACACCGCCCACGAACCTGCGGCTGACCGACACAGCGACCAACACCAAGGGGGTGATCATCGCCACCTACGAGACGGCGTAGGTCCCCGCCTGCGCCCTTCGAGCGAGCCGCTCCGATGAGTTTCTGCCCCCTGGGGCGGTCTGCATCGTTGACCGAAGGAGGTGGGTGGCATGGCCACCGAGGCAACGACGCGCACGGTGCGGTCGGCGGATGGCACCACGATCGCCTTCGAAACCACCGGGACGGGGCAGCCGCTGATCATGGTCGACGCGGCGCTCGGGTTCCGTGGGTTCAATCCGATGGGGGAGCTGCCGGGGCTGCTGGCCGGTGCCTTCACGGTGGTGTCCTACGACCGCAGAGGACGAGGGGAGAGCACGGACACCCCGCCCTATGCGGTGGAACGGGAGGTCGAAGACCTGGCCGCGCTGATCGACGAGGCTGGAGGCCCGGCTTTCGTATACGGCTTCTCGTCGGGGGCCGTGCTGGCCCTCCACGCCGCCGCCCGAGGCCTCCCGATCGCCAAGCTGGCCCTGCTGGAGCCGCCCGTCCCCCTCGAGGACCAGCCAGAAGAGGGAGACCTTGGGGCCGAGATCGCTGAGCTGGTCGCCGCCGGCCGGCGGGGCGACGCGGTAGAGCACTTCAACCGGAGCATCGGGGTCCCCGAGGAGATGGTGGCCGGGATGCGGGACGCGCCGTACTTCCCGACGCTGGAGAAGATCGCTCACACCCTGGTGTACGACACCACGATCACGAAGTCCGTCACCCCGGACCTCCTGGCATCGATCGCCACGCCGACCCTGGTCGTGGGGAGCGCCGCCAGCGGCGACTACCTGCAGGCGTCGGGCAGGGCGGTGGCCGACGCACTGCCCAACGGCAGGTTCCAAGGGCTGAAGGGCGAGTGGCACGGCGTCCCGCCCG
>CALAEC010000147.1 GCA_937890785.1 uncultured Actinomycetes bacterium | reverse complement strand
CCGAGCCGGTCGAGCGCCACGGCATAGGGCGTCCCGGGCACGAAGTACGCTCGGGCCACCTCGGGGCCGAGCACGACCGGCGCGCCCCCGGTCACGGGGACGCCGTCGGCCGGGTCGACTGAGTCGCTCACGACGACCGGGCGCATTCCGCCGACGCGCGCCGCGACCGGAAGCGAGGGGAGCACCTCGCGGCACACCGGACAGCCGGGCGAGACGAAGAGCAGGAGCTGCGGGTCGCCGGGCCCGCCGATGGCCACGGGCCTGCCGTCGATGTCGTGGGCGTCGACGGGCTCAGGGGCCTCGCCGAGCGCCGGCCCTTCGTCGTCGAGCTCGAGGGCCCCTCGCGGCCCCAGGCGAAGGTGCAGGGTACCGATCTGCCGGGCCAGGGCCAGGGTGAGGAGCGCCAGCGCGGCCACCAGCGCCCACAGCACCACGTAGGAGACGAGCCACCAGCCGCTCATGGGTCCGGGCGAGGCATGGGCGTCGTGCCGCAGGATACCATCGGCCCCCTGAGTCGCTTCCGAAGGTTCGTCCCGCTCCTCGCGCTGGGCGTCGCGCTGATCCCCGGGCCCGCCGACTCGGCTGCGGTCCGGTGGACGCCGGTTCCGCCGGCACCGATCTCCCCTCGCGGCTTCCACGCAGCCGTCTGGACCGGCAGCGAGATGCTGGTGTGGGGCGGAAGCTCGGCGGGACGACTTTTCGCCGACGGCGCCGCGTACGACCCCGCGTCCTCGACCTGGCGGGTCCTGCCCCGCTCCCCGCTTGGGGGTCGGACCGGGCACGTGAGCGCGTGGACCGGGCGGCGGCTGCTGGTGTGGGGCGGGTGCTGCGATCGCGACTCGGCGGAGTTCGCGGACGGTGCCGCCTACGACCCCGCTCGGGATCGATGGCGGCCCCTTCCCCGCGCTCCGATCTCCGCGCGGACCGGTCACGTGGGCGTGTGGACCGGCGCGGAGCTCGTCGTGTGGGGCGGGCACGTCTTCGAACGCGAATTCGCCGACGGGGCGGCGTACGACCCCGCTCGGGACCGGTGGCGGCCGCTGCCGCCTGCACCGATCGAGGCCCGGTTCGGCCATACGGCGGTGTGGACGGGGACGGAGGTGCTCATGTGGGGTGGGGCCACCGCGAGCGGAGTCCTTGCCGACGGCGCGGCGTACGATCCCGCGGGCGACGGGTGGCGTCCCATCCCACCGGCCCCGATCGCCGGCCGGAGCGGTCACACGGCGGTCTGGACCGGCACCCACCTCGTGGTGTGGGGCGGGTGCTGTGAAGCCGACGGATCGGAGCTGTTCGACGGGGCGGCGTACGACCCCGCTGCCGATGCGTGGGTGCCGCTGCCGCAGGGACCGCTGGCACCGCGACAGCTCCACACCGCCGTGTGGACCGGCGACCAGATGGTGGTGTGGGGCGGTCGGCTGGGACTCGACGGGTACCCCCCTGACGCAGCCTCGTACGTCCCCACCACGGCGAGCTGGGCCCGCCTGCGCCGCGGCTCGCTGGTTCCCCGCGCCGGCCACTCGGCGGTGTGGACCGGCGACCGGATGATCGTGTGGGGAGGCTGCTGCACGGCCGAGCTGGCCGGCCTCGGCGACGGCGCTTCGCTGGTTTTCGCGCCCACGCCGCCGCCGAGCCCGCCGCCGAGCCCGACGACGCCACCGCCTCCACCGTTCACGCCGGCGCGCCCCGCTGAGGACGAGGGTCCGCCCCTCGGCGCTGTGGTGCTGGCCGCGGCCGGGAGCGTGGCCGTCGCCGCGCTGATCGTGGCGGCGCTCAGAGGGCGCCGGCGTCGCTGATACGCTGGCGGTGATGGAGCACGGCACGATGGAGCACGGGCGCCACGATTCCGCCACCGAGCACGGCAGCGCCCACACGGCGCAGGGCCACGGGCACGGCCATGGCGACCACGCCGATCACGCGGCACAGTTCCGCAGCCGGTTCTGGCTGAGCCTGGTCCTGACGATCCCCATCGTGGCGTTCAGCGAGACGGTCCAGGAGTGGTTCGGGTTCCGACCGCCCACGTTCCCCGGCGACGACCTGGTGGCGCCGGTGCTTGGGACGGCGTTGTTCCTGTACGGCGGTTGGCCCTTCCTGACCGGAGCCATCCAGGAGGCCCGCTCGCGGCAGCCGGGCATGATGCTCCTGATCGGCCTGGCCATCTCGGTGGCGTTCGGTTCGTCGGCGGCGACCGCCCTCGGCCTGTTCGACCTGGAGTTCTGGTGGGAGCTCTCGCTCCTGATCACGATCATGCTGCTGGGCCACTGGCTGGAGATGCGGGCCACCGGGCAGGCCCAGGGAGCGCTGGCCGCGCTGGCCGAGCTCCTGCCCGATGATGCCGAGCGGGTTCGCGACGGCTCGGTGGAGACGGTTCCCATCGGCGCCCTTCGGGTCGGCGACCTCGTGCTCGTGCGCTCGGGGGCTCGGGTTCCGGCCGACGGCCGCATCGTCGAGGGCGAGGCCGAGATCGACGAGTCGATGGTGACCGGCGAGTCCCGCCCCGTGGCGAAGTCGCCCGGGGACGAGGTCGTCGCCGGGACCGTGGCCACCGACTCGGCGATCCGTGTGGAGGTGACGGCGGTGGGCGAGGACACCGCGCTGGCCGGGATCCAGCGCCTCGTGGCCGAGGCCCAGGCCTCCAGGTCCCGCGCCCAGGTCCTGGCGGACCGGGCCGCGGCGTTCCTCTTCTACGTGGCGGTCAGCGCGGGCGCGGCCACCCTAGTCACCTGGAGCCTGCTCGGAGACGCCGATGCCGCCGTGATCCGGTCCGTGACCGTCCTGGTGATCGCCTGCCCCCACGCGCTGGGCTTGGCCATCCCGCTGGTCATCTCGATCTCGACGTCGATGTCGGCAAGGAACGGGATCCTGGTCAAGGACCGCCTGGCGCTCGAACGGATGCGGGAGGTCGACGTGGTGCTGTTCGACAAGACCGGCACGCTGACGGCGGGGCGGCACGCGGTGGCCGACGTCGCTTCGGCCGACGGGGACGAGGGCGCCGTGCTCCGCCTGGCCGCCGCCGCGGAGGCCGACAGCGAGCATCCTCTGGCCAGGGCCATCGTCGAAGCCGCGTCCGCCCGCGGCGGTGTCCCTCGGGCCGAGGGGTTCCGCTCACTGACCGGTCGGGGCGTGGAGGCGACCGTCGAGGGAGCTGCGGTCCTCGTCGGTGGCCCCAACCTCCTCCGGGAGCGCGGGCTGGACATCCCCGAGGCGCTGGCGCCACGGGTCAAGGAGTGGTCTTCGCGCGGCGCGGCCGTGCTCGCGGTCGTCCGGGACGGCGCGGTCGTGGGTGCCGTGGCCCTCGAGGACCAGATCCGGCCGGAGTCCCGCGAGGCCGTCGGCGAGCTGCACCGGCTCGGTGTGCGGGTGGCCATGATCACCGGCGACGCCCGCGAGGTCGCCGAGTCGGTGGCCGAGCGGCTGGGCATCGACGAGGTATTCGCCGAGGTCCTGCCGGAGGACAAGGACCGCGCGGTGGCCGAGCTCCAGGAACGCGGCAAGCGGGTGGCCATGGTCGGAGACGGCGTGAACGACGCCCCGGCGCTGGCCCGGGCCGACGT
>CALAEC010000146.1 GCA_937890785.1 uncultured Actinomycetes bacterium | reverse complement strand
CACCACTTCCTGAACTTCATGCTGGACCGGGACGTCTCGCTGAAGAACTTCTCCTGGGTGCTGTACCAGCCTCCGCTCCAGGGCCTGGAGCCGATCAGCCTGGTCCAGGACGGCTACATCGCCGAGTACCTGACCAGCACGGTGGTGCAGGAGGCCGACTTCGGGCTGGGACAGGCCCCGATCCAGCTGACCCCGGAGGCGGACGCAGCGTGGCTGAACGCCTGGTCGGAGGTCCAGGCCGGCGGCTAGCCGACCGTTGTCCGAGCCCGGCGTGGTCGGCGAGCGCCGGTGGCTGTGGCCCAGCCTGGCCGGGCCCGGCGTCGTCTGGCTGATCCTGCTGTTCCTGACGCCGTTCTACGCGATCCTGACCGTCGCCATGGGCCGGATCGATCCCCTGTTCAACACGCCCATCCCCGAGTGGAACCCGATCTACTGGAACCCGGCGGTGTTCGGCGAGGTGCTCTCGGACCTGTTCGGGGGCCCGCTGACGGACACGTTCCTGCGGACGCTGGCGTACGTGGTCACGGCTTCGATGCTGGCGCTGCTGATCGGGTACCCGGTGGCGTACTACATCTCCCGGAGGGCCGGCCGGTGGAAGATCCCGCTGCTGGTGCTGCTGGTTGCCCCGTTCTGGATCAACTACATCATGCGGATGCTGGCCTGGGTCAACCTCCTGGACACCGACGGGTACGTGAACCAGGGCCTGATGCTGTTCGGGGTCCTCGACCAGCCGGTGGTCTGGGGGTCGGGGCGGCACGACACCGTGATCATGGGACTCGTCTACGGATACGTGCCGTACCTGATCCTGCCGCTGTTCGCCGCCCTCGACCGTATCGACCCGAGCCTGATCGAGGCGGCCCGCGACCTCGGGGCCAGCCCCTTCCGCGCGTTCCGGAAGGTCACCCTGCCGCTGTCGAAGCAGGGGATCCTGGCCGGAGTGGTCATCATCATGCTGCCGATGTTCGGGGACTACTACACGCCGGACCTGCTCTCGGGGCGAACCGCCACACGGATGATCGGGAACGAGATCAGCCTGCTGGTCCATGCGGGGATAGGGAGGACGAAGGGCGCCGCGCTCACGCTGGTCCTGATGACGTTTGTGGCCCTCCTGATGCTGTACTACCTGGTCAACGTGCTGCGGGCCCAGCGGGAGGCCCGGACGTGACGACCGTCGCCGAGGCCCCGGCAGCCGCGCCGGCGGAGCGCCCCGGCTCGCTGGTCGGCCGGCTCCGCGGGTGGGCGTCGAACCCGTGGGGGAAGCCGCGGTTCCTGACCGCGTTCACGTGGCTGTACGTGGCGTGGTCCCTGGTGCCGGTGGCGATCGCGGTGCTGTTCTCGTTCAACGCCGGACGGTCCCGCAGCGCCTGGCAGGGCTTCTCGCTCCGCTGGTACACCGGCGACCCCGATCTGTCGATCCTGCACGACCCCTCGATGCGATCGGCGCTGGTCCAGAGCGTCAAGCTGGCCGTGCTCACGATGCTGATCGCCACGCCGCTCGGGATCGCGCTGGCCGTCGGGCTCGGTCGGTGGCGGGGGCGGGCGTCGAAGCCGGCGAACTTCCTGATGCTCCTGCCGTTGGTCACCCCGGAGCTGATCATGGGCGTGGCGCTCCTCCTCGTGTTCGTGCACATGATCCCGTTCATCGACCTGGGGACGGGAGCCCAGCTCCTCGGCCACGTCACGTTCACGCTGTCGTTCGTGGTCATCGTGGCTCGGGGGAGGCTGTTCGCCATCGGGAAGGAGTACGAGGAGGCGGCCATGGACCTCGGCGCGTCACCGATGCAGGCGCTGTGGCACGTGCTGCTCCCGCTGCTCCGGCCGGCCATCGTGGTGGGCGCGCTGGTGGCGGTGGCGATCTCCCTCGACGACTTCGTGATCAGCCAGTTCCTGGTCGGCGACTCCAGCACGGTAACAATCCCGGTCCGCGTGTACGCGGCGTCTCGGCTCGGCCCGACCCCGGCCACGAACGCCATCGCCACGGTACTCCTGGTCGGCACGCTCCTGACGGCCACCGCGGCCGGGCTGATCCTCCGCCGGGCCCGCCGGCGCGAGCAGCGCGGCGGCTCCGCGGTGGAGGACCTGGCCCGCCTGGAGATCTAGCTCGAGGAGGGGACCGCCGGGCGAGGCTCGCGCTCGGCCGGTGGCTCGGCGGCGCGGAGCACCCGGAGGTCCTCGGCCGGGAGGTGGACGGCCACGGCGTCGCCGGTCGACCAGGTCTCCTGCCGGCTGGTCTCCACCGCCTGGACCAGCTGCCCGCCCACCAGCCGGACCAGGACCTGCACGGTCGGCCCCACGAACACCGACCGCTCCACCATCCCCGGGACACGGTTCGGTCCGCCGGTGCCCCGTTCCTCGACGCGCACGCGCTCCGGCCGGATCACCAGGCGGACCTCGCCCGTGGCGTCGGTGTCGCCGCGCTCGACAGCCAGCTCGACGTCACCGAGGCGCACGTGCCCGCCGCCGAGGCCATGCGCGTCCATGAGGTTCGACACGCCGAGGAAGTCGGCCACGTAGGCGTCCGCCGGCTCCTCGTACACCTCGCGAGGCGGCCCCACCTGGACCACCCGCCCCTCGGACATCACGGCCAGGCGGTCCGACATCGTCAGCGCCTCCTCCTGGTCGTGCGTCACGTAGACGAACGTGATGCCGATCTCCTCCTGGATCGCCTTCAGCTCGAGCTGGAGGGCCTTGCGGAGCTTCGCGTCGAGGGAACCCAGCGGCTCGTCGAGGAGCAGGACGTCGGGGTTGAGGATCAGGGCCCGGGCCAGGGCCACCCGCTGCTGCTGGCCGCCGGACAGCTGGGTCGGCCGGCGTTCCTCGAACCCGGCCAGCCGGACCAGCTCCAGCACCTTGGCCACCTCCTGCCGGGCCTCGTCTTTCGGCACGTTCTGGAAGCGGAGCCCGAACGCCACGTTGTCCCGCACGTTGAGATGGGGGAACAGCGCGTAGCTCTGGAACACGGTGTTGACCGGGCGCTTGTGCGGCGGGGTTTGGGCCATGTCCCGGCCGTCGAGGAGGATCCGGCCGGCGTCGGGGCGCTCGAACCCGGCGATCATCCGCAGCGTGGTGGTCTTGCCGCAGCCCGAGGGCCCCAGCAGCGAGAAGAACTCGCCGGGAGAGATGTCGAGGGAGATTCCGTCGACGGCCGTGACGTCTCCGAACCGCTTGACCAGATCGACGAGCTCGACGCGGCCGCCGCGCCTGGCGCTCATGCGCGCAAGGCTCGCCCGAACGCCGCGAGGTTGTCAAGGAAGCGGTCGATGTCCTCCTCGGTGTGCTGGACCGAGAGCAGCCACTGCTCGGCCTTGCCCCATGGAGGGAGGAACACCCCGCCGGCCAGCTGGAACAGCCAGTGGGCGTGGCTCCACCGGTCGTCAACGGCCAGGAAGTCTCGATAGTCGCGAACCGGCGTGGTGGAGAACGTGATGCACCCCTTGGCCCCGATAGCCACGACGTGCGCGGGGATCTCGTAATCCTCGACGATGCGTTCGGCGCCGCTCACCATGCGCCCGCGCAGGGCGTCGATCCGGGCGTAGGCCGCGTCGTCCAGCACCTCGGTGAGCTGCGCCCGGGCCGCCGCCATCGTCAACGGGTTGCCGTTGAACGTGCCGACCTGTTCGTACTCGCCCTCGGCGATCAGCCGCATGACCTCCTCGGTACCGCCGATCGCGCCGCACGGCACGCCGCCGCCGAGGGCCTTGGCCAGGCACACCAGGTCCGGCGTGACGCCCGACAGCGCCGTGACGCCGCCGGGCCCGGTCGTGAATCCCGTCTTGATCTCGTCGAACGCGAGCAGGCCGCCGTGCTCGTGCACGACGTCGCGGACCCGGGCCAGGTACCCCTCTTCGGGGAGGATGATCCCGGCGTTCATCATCACCGGCTCGAGGATCATCCCCGCCACCTCGCCCTGGTGCTCCTCGAGGAGCCGCTGCAGCGCGGCGACGTCGTTGAACGACACCACCGTAACGAGATCGAGGACGGCCTCAGGGAGGCCGGCGCCCGACGCTGGACTGTCGGGCCGGTCGGGCGACCCCAGCTCCTCGATGTCGTTGTACACGGACACCATCACCGAGTCGTGGTGGCCGTGGTAACAGCCCTCGATCTTCAGGATCCGGTCCCGCCCGGTGGCCGCCCGCATCAGATGGACGGCGTCCATGGTGGCCTCGGTCCCGGAGTTGTTGAACCGCCACAGCGGGAGCCCGAACCGGCGGCGCAGCTCCTCGGCCACCACGATGGCGTCCTCGGTCGGCTGGGCGAAGTGGGTCCCGGCCGGCACGCGCTCCGTGACGGCCCGGACGATGGCCGGGTGCCCGTGTCCGGCCAGGTTGACCCCGTAGCCACCGTGGAGGTCGACGTACTCGTTCCCATCGGCGTCCCACACCCTCGAACCGGACCCGTGGGAGAGCCAGATCGGCTGGGGCTGGGAGATCTGCCAGTTCGAGGTGACCCCGCCGGCCAGCGATCGACGGGCCCGGGCCAGGAGCTCCGCCGACCGGGGCTGCCGATCCAGGAACGCCCGCTCCTGCTCCTCGATGAGCGCGTCGATCCGGGCGACGGCCGTTTGTTGAATCACCGTTCAATCCCGGAGGCTGCCTCGGCCGAGGCGGGCGTCAGGGCCGGGACCGGCCCGGCCAGGCGGCCCTCGAGGTATCCCCTGGCCACCAGGGCGATGAGCTGCCACACGTTGCCCTCGGCCTCGGACAGCGGCCCCTGGCGGTAGCCGCGACCGGCCGCGCCCCGCTGGACCCCCTCGCAGGCCGCCCAGTCCTGGCGGTTGGTGATGTCCCAGAACTCGACGGCGTAGGCGGGGTCGAACCCCTCGATCGAGCGGGCCTCCGGCGGGAACAGCCACTGGCACTCGACCAGGGTGCGTCCCGGCGCCACGGGCTCCAGGCGGTGGGTCAGCACGTAATCGGGGTGCGCGCTGAGCAGGAGGTTCGGCAGCGCGTGGAGGTACAGGACCGTGCGGCGGGCCTCTTCGTCGAGGCCGCGGAGCGGCACCCCTCCGCTCTCGCCGGTGAGCGACATCGTCGCGGCGTGGTCCATCAGCTCCATGGTGCCGCCGACCACCACCCCGGTCGGCTCGAAGGCGTGGCCGCTGTCCGGAGGCGTGACCCGGCAGAGCTCGGGGTGGATGTTCGTGCAGTGGTAGCACTCGTGGTAGTTCTCCGCGATCAGTTTCCAGTTCGCGGCGATCTCGTAGGCATGGGAAGCCGCGGGCTCGAGGCGGGCCGGCTCGTACGGAGCCAGGGTCTCGGCGAGGTTCCCCAGGTGCTCCGCGAGCGGTGCGGCGTCCCCGGAGGCGTTGACGAAGACCCACCCGCCCCATTCCTCGACCCGGGCCTGGAGCAGGCTGTTGTCCGGGTCGTCCCTGCGCCAGTCGGCGCGGTCGACGAAGGACGGCGCGGTCTTGAACCGGCCGTCGAGCCCGTAGGTCCACGAGTGGTACGGGCACCGGATCGCTCTGCTGGTCACCACCGGCCCGCCGCAGGGGAGCAGCTCGTGGCCGCGGTGCCGGCAGGTGTTGAAGAACCCTCGGAGGACGCCGTCCTTCCCTCGGACCAGGAGGATGGCCTCGGTGCCGACCCGGATCGCCCGCTGGTCGCCGGGCCCGGCGAGGTCCTCGGCCCGGCCGGCGCAGGTCCACGATCCCTCGAAGAACCGTTCCCGCTCCCACGCCAGGACGTCCTCCGACGTGTAGGCCGCGCCTGGCAGCGTCCGCCCCGGCGGGCTGAGACAGGCGTCGAGGTCCCTGAGGTCGAAGGGTAGGGTGGCGCTCACCGGCGGCTCCTCGGTATCCTGAACGGCGGTTCAATGTTACCAGCGAGCGGATCCCGGCTGCCAGCGGACCCCAGTCCCGACAGCCTCGAGCTGGCCCAGCGGGCCGTCCTCCGGCCGATCGAGGACGTCGCGGCGGAGGCCGGGCTCCGGCCCGGAGAGATCGAGCCGTACGGCCGGGCCGCGGCCAAGGTCGACCTCGGCGTCCTCGACCGACTGGCGGACGGGCCGGACGGCCGGGTGGTGGTCGTCACCGGCATCACCCCGACCTCGCTCGGCGAGGGCAAGACCACGACCTCGATCGGGCTGGTCCAGGGGCTCCAGCGCGTGGGGGCCAGGGCGATGCTGTGCCTCCGGGAGCCCTCCGTGGGCCCGGTGTTCGGCTCGAAGGGTGGGGGCACAGGCGGCGGGCACGCCCAGGTCGTGCCGATGGAGGACATCAACCTCCACTTCACCGGCGACTTCCACGCGGTGGCGTCGGCCCACAACCTGCTGGCGGCGGCGCTCGACGCTTCGCTGCATCACGGCAACCCGCTCGGCATCGAGCCGCGGACCGTGACCTGGCCGCGGGCCCTCGACCTCAACGACCGGGCGCTCCGTCACATCATGGTCGGGCTCGGCGGCAGGGCCCACGGCGTGCCTCGAGAGACCGGCTTCGTGATCACCGCCGCCTCGGAAGTCATGGCCATCCTGGCCATGACCTCGGGGGTACAGGACCTCCGCGCGCGCCTCGGCCGGATCGTGGTCGGGGAGGCGGCGGGGGGGGAGCCGGTGACGGCCGAGGACCTCCGGGTGGCCGGAGCCATGGCCGTGCTGCTGCGGCATGCGATCCGGCCGAACCTGGTCCAGACGATCGAGGGTCGCCCGGCCCTTCTCCACAGCGGGCCGTTCGGCAACATCGCCTCGGGGAACTCCTCTGTCCTGGCCACGCGGGTCGGGCGCAAGGTGGCCGACGTCGTGGTCACGGAGGCCGGGTTCGGCTCCGACCTCGGGTTCGAGAAGTTCTGCCACCTGGTCGCGCCTGCCGGCGGCCTGGAGCCGTCCGCGGCGGTGATCGTGGCCACGGTTCGGGCGCTGCGGATGCACGGCGGCCTCGACGAGGTCGCCGCGTGCGCGGGCCCCGATCCGTCCGCCCTGGAGCGCGGAGTCGCCAACCTCGCCGGGCACATCGACAACGTCCACGCGTTCGGCGTGCCCGCCGTGGTGGCGGTGAACCGGGTCGAGGGCGACGCCGACGCGGAGCTGGGACTGCTGGCCGAGGCGGCCCGTGACCTGGGGGCCGAGGAGGTCGCGGTGTGCGACGGATTCGCTCGGGGCGGCGCCGGCGCCGAGGACCTGGCCAAGGCGCTGTTGGCCGCCCTGGAGCGGCCTGCGTCCTTCGCCCCGCTGAACCCGGCGGGGATGCCGATCCGTGACCAGATCGAACGGATCGCCACGCGCCTGTACGGGGCCGGCGGCGTGGAGTTCGCCCCGGCTGCGGAGCGGTCCCTGGCCGTGCTGGCTGCCCGCGGCCTCGACCGGCTGCCGGTGTGCATGGCCAAGAGCCACCTGTCGCTGTCCCACGACCCCGCCCTGAAGGGGCGGCCCACCGGCTTCACGCTCCCGGTGCGCGACGTGGTGGCCTCGGTGGGGGCCGGCTTCGTGGTGGCGCTGTGCGGCGACCAGATGCTGATGCCCGGTCTCGGCCGCACGCCCGCCTTCACCCGGATGGACGTCGATAGCGAGGGACGGGTCGTCGGGCTATCGTGACGCCCTCGCTCCGAAGAGGAGGTCACGTGGCGTTCGACATGAGCCAGGTTCAGCGTGGAGCGCGGCTGCGCCGAAGTCCGTACTTCGAGGCCACCCAGCGATACGGGCCTCGCGGGTTCACCGTGTACAACCACACGCTGTTCCCGACGCACTACGACGACTTCGAGAAGGAGTACTGGCACCTCCTCGAACACGTGACCCTGTGGGACGTGGCGGTCGAGCGCAACGTCGAGGTGACCGGCCCGGACGGCTCCCGGTTCGCCCAGCTCCTGACGTGCCGAGACCTGTCGACGTGTGAGGTCGGGCAGGGCAAGTACGTGCTGATCACCGCGCCGGACGGGGGGATCCTGAACGATCCGGTGATGCTCCGGATCGACGAGAACACGTTCTGGTTCGCCCTGGCCGACTCCGACGTCCTGTTCTACGCGTTCGGCCTGGCCGCGCACGCCGGCCTGGACGTGCAGGTCCGGGAGATCGACGCCGCGCCGCTCCAGATCCAGGGGCCGAAGTCGAAGGACGTGGTCCGAGACCTGTTCGGCGAGGGCATCCTCGACCTCCGCTACTACTTCTTCCGGAAGATCGAGGCCGACGGGATCCCGGTGATCGTCACCCGGACCGGGTGGACCAGCGAGGTGGGCTACGAGCTGTACCTGCTCGATCCCTCGCGTGGTGACGACCTGTGGGAACGGATCATGGAGGCGGGTCGGCCCTACGAGATCCGGCCGACCGGCCCGGTCGACATCCGTCGGATCGAGGGCGGCATCTTCAACTACCGCGCCGACATGGATTGGACCAACAACCCGTTCGAGCTGGGGCTGGACCGGCTCGTCGACCTCGACTCCGACGCCGAGTTCATGGGCAAGGACGCCCTCCGCCGGATCAGGGACGAGGGGGTCACGCGGAAGGTCGTCGGCGTCGAGATCACCGGGGAGCGCCTCGACATGAACACGACGAGGTGGCCGGTGTCCTCGAACGGCGAGCGGGTCGGCGACGTGACCTCGGCGGTGTGGTCGCCTCGGCTGGAGCGGAACATCGGCTTCGCCTGGACCCTGGTGGCGCTCTCGGAGGAGGGGACCCCGCTCCGGGTGGCCACCTCGGATGGCGACCGCGACGCCACGGTGGTCCCGATGCCGTTCGTGGACCCCGGCAAGCAGATCCCCAAGTCCTAGGCGGACCTTCGGCTGCGGGCGAGTAGGCTCGCGGTGGAGGTGGATGCCATGGACGTGGAAAGCGTGATCTCCGGCGCGCGGGACGCCCTGACCGTGCAGCGGGTGTTCGGCGAGCCGTACGAGCGGAACGGGGTGACGATCATCCCGGCCGCGGTGGTCCGCGGCGGAGCGGGAGGCGGCTCCGGCGACTCACCGCAGGGGAAGGGAGGAGGGACCGGCTTCGGCCTTTCGGCGCGGCCGGTCGGCGCCTTCGTTCTTCGAGGCGACGACTGGGAGTGGAAGCCGGCCGTGGACGTCACCAGGCTGATCCTGGGGGCTCAGATCGTGTTCGCGGTGGCCTGGCTGGCCATCCGGTCGATCGGGAAGGCTCGCGCCAAGGCCAGGATGAAGGCCGCAGCCGCCTCGTAGCCGGCCCCCTCGGTTTGCCCCTTCGCGCCGCCCGGAGTATGAAGACGCCTGACGCAGGAAGGGAGGAACCATGAGGAGAGCAGTCGCCCTGTGCTCCATGGTGGCGGCCTGGATCCTGGTCGCCTCGGCCCCGGCAGGGGCCATCGTCTACGGCCAGCCCGACGGCAACCTCCACCCCAACGTGGGGACCATGGTGGTCGAGGTCGACGGCGAGAAGTTCAGTGTCTGCTCGGGGACACTGATCGACGCCGACACGTTCCTGACGGCGTCGCACTGCACGGCGTTCCCGGAGGAGGTCCTGGGGACGAACGAGGTGTGGGTCTCGTTCGACTCCGTGTTCGACCCCGACGCGTCGAAGCTGTACGCGGGCACCACTCGTACGCACCCGAAGTTCGGGTCCGGGGGGTTCTCCGACGCCAACGACATCGCCGTGATCGAGCTCGACAGGCCGATCATGAGCATCACGCCGGCGCAGCTGCCCACCGCTGGCTTCCTGGACGGCCTCTCGAGCATGCAGCTCAAGAGTGCCACGTTCACCGCGGTGGGCTACGGGGCCGTCCGCGAGACCCGGAAGATGGCCTGGCAGAGCCTGCTCGACAACAGCGAGCGCCGGTTCGGCCTGCAGACAGCCAACGCGCTCCGCCCGTCCTGGCTCCAGCTGTCGATGAACCAGGCGACGGGGGACGCCGGCACGTGCTTCGGAGACTCGGGCGGGCCGCACTTCTTCGGGGGCGCGACCTCGAATCTGCTCGTGTCGATCACGGTGACCGGGGACCTGTGGTGCAAGGCCACCGACACGACGTACCGCGTCGATACCGCCTCGGCCAGGGACTTCCTGGAGGACTTCGTCACGCTGCCGTAGCGACGCGACACGAACGGGCGGCGCCGGGGCGCTGCCCGCCCGGGACGACCCGTCATCGGGTCCTCAGCCGTGGACGATCCGGCCCCCGACCATGGTCAGCACCGTCCGGGCCTGGCCGATGGGGCCGTCCACGAACGGGTCGTGGTCGAGCACGACCAGGTCCGCCGCCTTGCCGGGCTCGATCGTCCCGGTGGTCTCGTCCAGCCGGTTCACGAAGGCCGAGCCTCGGGTGAAGGCCTCCAGGGCCGCCTCCGGCGGCAGGCGCTCCTCGGGAAGGAACGGCTCGCCGTCCCGGCGCTCCGGGTCCACCCGGGTCACCGCCACCTCGATCTGGAGCAGCGGATCGGGCGTGCTGACCGACCAGTCGCTGCCGAACGCCAACCGGGCGCCGGACCGGGCCAGCGACGCGAACGGGTACTGGCGGGCCGTTCGCTCCGGACCGAGGAACGGGATCGTCAGCTCGTCCATCTGCGGTTCGTGGCAGGCCCAGAACGCCTGGGCGTTCGCCGTGACGTCGAGGTCGGCGAACCGGGGGATGTCGTCCGGATCGACCACCTGGAGGTGGGCGATGTGGTGCCGGTTCCCACTGGGTCCGTTCGATCGGCGGGCCGCGTCGAACCCGTCCAGGGCGGTCCGTACGGCCGCGTCGCCGATCGCGTGGACGTGCACCTGGAACCCCTCCCGATCCAGCCGGGTGACGGCGGCGGCCAGGGCCTCGTCGTCGAGGAAGGGGATGCCGCGGTTCTCGGTCGGCCCGCCGCGACCGTCGAGGTACGGCTCCAGGACGTACGCGGTGAAGTTCTCGACGACGCCGTCGACCATGATCTTCACGGTCCCGGCATCGACGCTCTCGACCTCGGCCGCGCGCCTACGGCGCTCCGCGAGCTCCTCGATCTGGTCGAGGCCGCGGTCCCGCTCCCACCACAGAGCCGCCACCACCCGCGCGGTGAGGTCGCCACGCCCCGCCAGCGCCAGGTAGGCGTCGAGGTGCTCCGGACCGATCCACGCGTCCTGCCACGCGGTGATGCCGAACGAGTGGAGGTACGCCTGGGCCTCGAGGATGGCCCGCTCCCATTCCCGCGGACCCGTCGGCGGGATGATCGCCTCGACGAGGCGCATGGCGCCCTCGTGGAGCGTGCCGGTCGGATCGCCGGTGGCTGGGTCGCGCTCGATCCGTCCGTCAGGCGGGTCGGGGGTGCCCACGTCGATCCCCGCGGCCTCCAAGGCTCGGCTGTTCACCCACGCGCCGTGGCCGTCGCGGTTCGGCAGGAACGCGGGGCGGTCGGGGACGATCGCGTCGAGGTCCTCGCGGCGCGGGGTGCCCCCCGGGAACGCGGCCGTCCACCACCCCCCACCGAGGATCCACGGCTCGTCGGGATGGGCACGGGCGTACTCGGCCACGACCCGGAGGGACGACTCGGCGTCATCGGCGGCGTTCAGGTCGCACCGAAGCCGCTCCAGCCCGCTGGTCGGCGGGTGGACATGGGCGTCCTGGAACCCCGGGAGGATCAGGCCGCCGGGGATCTCGACGACCTCGGTGCGGGGACCGGCCGAGCCCCGGACCGACGCGCCGATCGCCGCGATGCGGCCGTCCCGGACGGCCACCTCGAGGTCCTCGACCTCGGCGCGCCCCGGCGCGCCGGTCCGGGCCCGCGCCCCCACGAGCACGAGGTCGGCCACCCCGCTCACGCCGTCATGCTGGCATCGCCAGCCGGGGGCCCGAGCCGTCCGTTCCGTCCATCGCGCCCGTTCCGGCCCCGCCGGACCGGACAGGCCGCTCTCTCCCCGCTTCGGGCCATAATCCTGTACGGAGAGTCAAGGGGGGACCCTGGGGACGGAGGCAGCGCGAGACCGGTCGGCAGAGATGGCCAGGCTGGTCGACGAGCGGTTCGACACGTACCTCGAGCGGATCCGAGACCTGTGCCGCATGCCCTCGGTCAGCGCCACCGGGCAGGGGATCCGCGAGGTGGCCGACCGGGTGGCGGCACTGGTCGAAGAGGCCGGAGGCTCGGCCGAGCTGGTCGAGACCCCCGGCCATCCCGTGGTCCTCGGCGAGCTCGCCGGCCCCGCCGGAGCCCCGCGCCTGGTGAAGTATGGGATGTACGACGTCCAGCCGGCCGAGGAGCCGGACTGGTCCTCCCCGCCGTTCGCCGCCGAGGCCCGCGACCTGCCGGGCGTGGGCCCGGCCGTGGTCGGGCGGGGCGTGGCGAACTCGAAGGGCTCCCTGGCGGCGTTCTTCTGTGCGCTCGAGGTGCTCCGGGACACCGGCGGGGTCCCGGTGGGCATCGCGTTCATGATGGAGGGAGAGGAGGAGCTGGGAAGCCCGAACCTCCCGGAGGTCGTCCGGGCGCGGCGGGACGACCTCGCAGGCGACGCCGGGGTCGATCTCGACCTCTACGGCGCGCCGGGCGGGGCCGCGGCCGACCTGGCCATGGGCTGCAAGGGACTCCTCAGCTTTGAGCTGGTGTGCGAGGGCGGCGACTGGGGTGGGCCCCGGGCCCCGCTCCACTCCAGCGAGATGGCCTGGATCCACTCGCCGGTGTGGGAGCTGGTCCGGGCCCTGGACTCGCTGGTCGGGCCGGACCAGCACGTGGCGGTGCCGGGGCTCCTCGAGGCTACTCGGCGGCCCACCGAACAGGACCGGGCCCTGCTGGAGGAGCTTGCCGAGGGGTTCGACCCCGAGGCGCACCTCGCGGAAGCCGAGGCATCAGGCTTCCGGCTGGCGGGCACCACGGCGGACCTGCTCGAGGCGCTGATCTTCCAGCCGACCGTGAACGTCGATGGCCTCGAGGCGGGATACACCGGGCCGGGCGGCATGACGATCATCCCGCACCGAGCCAGGGCGGTCCTCGACGTCCGGCTGGTCCCGGACCTCGAGCCGGACCGCGCCGCCGAGGCCGTCCGCGAGCACCTCGACGCCGTTGGGCTCGAGCACGTGGAGCTTCGGATGCTGGACTCGTACCCGTGGGGCAAGGCCGATCCGGGGTCGGCGGTGGCCCGGGCCATGCGGGCCTCGTACGAGGCCGTCGGCGTCCGGGTGCTCCCGTACCCGATGGCGCCGTGGTGCGCGCCGTTCTACGTGTTCGACCGCATCCTCGGCATCCCGTGGGTGACGGGCGGGGTCGGGCACTCGGGCGGCGCCCACGCGCCCGACGAGTTCGCCTCGGTGGAGGGGCTCCGTCAGCACATCGTGGCCGCGGCGGAGTTCCTCCTGGCGTTCGCCGAGATCGGCGCGGCCGAGCCCACCGAGGCGGTCCGGGCGTGAGCCCCCGGAGCCGACCCCTCGAGTACGCCCGGTTGACCTGGCCCGAGGTCGCCGAGGCCGCAGCCGAGGACCGGGTGTGCCTGATCCCGGTCGGCACCCTCGAGGACCACGGCCACCACCTCCCGATCGACGCGGACCTCCGGATCGTGGCGGAGATCTGCTGGCGGACCGCCGAGGAGGCCGCCGACGAGACCGTGCTCCTCCCCGCTGTCCCGCACGGGTACTCGCCCCACCACATGGACTTCCCCGGGCCGATCACGATCGCCTGGGACACCTTCACGCGGTACGTCACCGACGTCGGCATTTCGCTGGCCCGTCACGGTTTCCGCCGGCTCCTGTTCCTCAACGGGCACGGCTCCAACCAGAACCTCGTGGAGACCGCGGCGCGGCTGGTGATGGTGGAGCACCCCGAGACGCTCGCGGCCGCCGCCTTCTACCTGACGAGTCCCGAGTCGCTGGCCGCCATCGACGACCTCCGCGAGTCCGATCGCGGTGGGATGGCCCACGCCTGCGAGCTGGAGACCTCGTTGTACCTGGCCATCGATCCCGAGGGCGTCGACATGGAGCTGGCCCGGGACGAGCGTTCGTACCCCGAGGGCCAGCACGCCTGGCTCGACTGGACCGACGGCTCGCTGAAGCTGATGCCGTGGTGGTCCTCGTTCTCGCGTACCGGCGTCCAGGGGAGCCCCACGCTGGCCACGCCGGAGAAGGGCAAGGCGCTGCTGGAGGCGGCGGTGGCCGAGGCCGTGTCCTACGTCCGCGAGCTCCGCGACAAACCGCTCCCGGAGCGGCGTCGCCCGGAGGGCCCGTGACGAAGGCTCGCCCCCTGCCGCCCGGCGGCACGATCGGCGTGCCGGCTCCGGCCAGCCCATGGGACGAGCGCTCCGAGGTCGACAGGGGGGTCCGGTGGTGGGAGTCGAACGGCTACCGGGTGAAGCTCGGCGAGGGGATCTGGGAACGCGATGACTACCTGGCCGGCGACCCGAAGACGCGGGCTCGCGACCTGAAGACGATGTTCGAGGATCCGGAGGTCGACGCGGTCCAGGTGTTCGGGGGCGGCTACGGCGCCGCCGAGGTGGCTCCGCTGCTCGACCTCGACGCGATCGCGGCGAACCCGAAACCGTTCGTGGGGTACTCCGACATCACCGTGCTCCACCTGGCGATCCGCAGGGCCACCGATCTGGTGACGTTCTACGGTCCCGGGCTCGGCGGGGTGGCCGCGCCGAAGACCGAGGACTTCACCCGCGACCGGCTCCTCAGGGCGCTGACGGTTCCCGAGGCGATCGGCGAGATCCCGGCGAGGCCGGACGATCCGTACATCGGAGCCATCGGGAGCGGTCGGGTCACCGCACCGCTGGTCGGAGGATGCCTGTGGCTCCTGGCCGATTCCCTCGGTACCCCATGGGAGGTGGAGCTCGACGGCGCCATCCTGTTCTTCGAGGACCTGCACACGCCGTCGTGGATGGCGGACAGCGAGCTGACGCACCTCCGGAATGCCGGGAAGCTCGAGGGCGTCGCGGGCGTGGCCATCGGCGAGATGTACCAGTGCGAGGACTGGCGGTTCCCGGACCCCGGCGTCCGCACCAAGTCGATGGAGGACGTGTTCGAGCGGCACTTCGAGCCGATGGGGACCCCGGTGCTCTTCAACCTGCCGCTGGGACACGGCAAGCACCTGGCCACCATCCCGCTCGGCGTCTCCGCCACGATCGACGCCGACGCGAGGACGCTGACGATCGACGAGCCGGCCCTGGAGTCGGCGGAGGGAGGAGAGGAGTGATGGCTCGACGTCTGCCGGCGATGATCGCCGCAACCCTGCTGTTCGCGGGGCCCACGCTGACCACGGCCTCGGCGCAGTCGCCCACGCCCCAGGACGAGACGATCACGTTCGTGTACGGGGACTCGTCCGAGCCGAGCTCGTTCAGCCCGTTCAAGGGGTACCTGGCCACCGAGTTCTACTTCTGGGCGTGGTCGTATCACCTCCCGATCACATTCGCCGTGGACGACCTGGGTGCCGTCCCCGACTTCGTCACCGACACCGAGGTGAGCGAGGACGGGACGACCTTCACGTACACGGTCCGGGACGACCTGGTGTGGTCGGACGGCGAGCCCATGACCGCCGAGGACATGGCGTTCACGCTCAACATCTACAAGGAGAAGCACGCCTACCTGCCGCAGGGGTACCTGGGCCTGGTCGAGAGCGTCGAGGCGCCCGACGACACCACGGTGGTCCTCCGGACCTCCGAGCCCACCAGCCTCTACTCGGGCGCCGCGCCCTACATGTACACCTACATCCTCCCCGAGCACGTGTGGAGCGACCACGCCGACGCCCCCAAGCAGTACGAGAACGTCCCCAGCGTGGGGAGCGGTCCGTTCTTCATCGCCGAGTACGAGCGAGGCCAGTTCGTGCGGATGGAGCGCAACCCGCATTGGACCGGGCCGGAGCCGCACATCGACGAGATGATCTACCGGATCTTCAACAATGATGACGCCGTGGCCGAGGCCCTGAAGGCCGGCGAGATCGACTTCGCCTACATCGACACCCCGAACGTCTTCAACTCCCTGGAGGGTGAGCCGGACATCGAGACCTTCGTCGGGCCGATCCCGGAGTTCGACGAGCTGGCCATGAACGCGGGGTCGGCGTACCAGGAGCCCGAGGGGGCGTTCGAGCCTCACGGCGACGGACACCCGGCCCTTACCGATCCGGTGGTCCGGCGGGCCGTCCGGATGGCCATCAACAGCGAGGAGCTGGTGGAGCGGGTCCAGCTCGGCTACGGAGTGCCCGGCGACAGCATCATCCCGCCGGTCTCGATCGCCGGCGCCAGGTGGGAGCCCAGCGACTCGGAGCGGATCCCCTGGGACATCGAGGGCGCCAACCAGCTCCTGGAGGAGGCAGGCTACACGGATACGGACGGTGACGGCGTCCGGGAGATGCCCCCCGGGTCACTGGAGCCGGGCCGGCCGCTGGAGCTCCGGTACTACACGCAGACGAACGACCAGAACACGATCGACGCCGCGCCGTTCATCCGGTCGTGGCTGGAGGACATCGGGATCCGCGCCGAGGTGACCGCCATGAGCAGTGGGCGGCTGGGGAACGAGCTCAACGCCGGTACGTACGACCTGTTCCACTGGGGATGGATCCCCGACCCCGACCCGGACGCGATCCTGTCGTACTTCCAGTGCGAGCAGCGGCCGCCGGACGGCCGAACGTACGGCAACAACGACGCCTACTACTGCAACCCCGAATACGACCGTCTGTACGTCGAGCAGCGAACCACGCTCGACCCGCAGGAACGGCTGGAGATCATCCACGAGATGCAGCGGATCTTCTACGAGGACGCCGCGTACGCCGTGCTGTGGTACCCGCCGACCTTCCAGGCCTACCGCACGGACCGGTTCACCGGCTACCAGTCCCAGCCGGCTCCGGAGGGTGACCTCCTGAGCGGGTACAGCCGGGACGTGGCCCTGTCGCTCCGGCCGGTCGGCGGGGAGGAGGGCGCCGGTACATCCACCCAGGCCCGTGGGATCTCGGCCGGGGTGTGGGTGGGGATCGCCGCCGGCGTGGTGGTCCTGATCGTGATCCTCATGCTGGTGCGTCGGCGGGGCGTCTCGGAGGATCGGGCCTAGGCCGAGCCCGGGGAGGAGGGCCGTGCGCCGGTATCTCGCCGGGAAGGTGTTCCAGGCCCTCCTCACCCTGGCCTTCGTGCTCGCCTTCAACTTCTTCCTGTTCCGAGTGATGCCGGGCGACCCCGTGGCCCTCCTGCTCCGGGGGACGTCGGCCCTCACGGCGGAGACCGTCCGGGACCTGCGACGGGACCTGGGGCTGGACCAGCCCCTCCCGCAGCAGTTCCTGACGTACTCCGCGGACACCCTGACGGGCAATTACGGCCGGTCGCTGACGACAGGGGCGAAGGTGACCGAGGAGATCGGGTCCCGGATCTGGCCCACCGTCCTCCTGGTGGGGGCCTCCACGATAGCCTCGGCATTCCTGGGGCTGCTGATCGGGATCCACGGCGGATGGCGCCGGGGGAGCCGGTTCGACCTTGGGTCCATGGGCTTCTCGCTGGTGGCCTACTCGATGCCGGAGTTCTGGTTCGGGATCCTGGTCCTGCTGGCCCTGGCCGGGGGGGTTGGGTTCTTCCCGGCCATCTTCCCCACCGGCGGCTACCAGACGCCCGGCGCCGACCTCACCGGCTTCGCCCACGTGGTCGATGTGCTGAACCACATGGCGCTGCCGTGGTTGACCCTGACCGTGGCCTACCTTGGTGAATACGCCCTGATCATGCGGTCCTCGATCCTCGACGTCATGGGCGAGGACTTCGTGACCACGGCCCGGGCCAAGGGGCTCCGGGAGCAGCAGGTCCTGTGGCGGCACACCGTGCCGAACGCCCTGCTCCCCACGATCACCCTGACGTTCCTGTCGCTGGGGTTCGTGTTCGCCGGCGCCATCACCATCGAGTACGTGTTCTCGTGGCCGGGCCTGGGCCTGCTCACGGTCACCGCCATCGACGAGAAGGACTTCCCGCTCCTCCAGGCCCTGTTCCTCCTGTTCAGCGCGGCGGTGATCGTCTTCAACCTGATCGCCGACCTCCTGTACGCGTATCTCGACCCCCGGGTCCGGGCGGGCTGACCGTGGCCAGGCCGCCGATCGGACCGAGCGAGCTCGCCCCTTCTCCCGAAGGGCCGCCGCCGTCCGCCGAGCTCCCCGCGGCCGCACCGACCAGCCCGAAGCGGATCGCGTGGGCCCGGCGCCGACGCTCGCTGATCCGGATCGCTCGGGTCTATCGACGGAACCGGATGGGCATGACCGGGCTGACCATCCTGCTCCTGTTCATGGCCGTCGCGGTGCTGGCGCCGCTGATCGCCGACCGCGAGGCGTTGGACCCCACGTGCCCGTGCACCGGAGCGTCCCTCGAGTCACCGAGCCTGGAGTTCCCGTTCGGCACGGACAACCTGGGCCGGTCGGTGCTGGCGCTCACGATCTGGGGCTCCCGGATCTCGCTGATGGTGGGGTTCTTCGCCACCCTGATCTCGATCCTGATCGGCTCGGTGGTGGGGATCGTGGCCGGGTACTACGGACGGTGGACAGAGTCGCTGTTGATGCGCATCACGGACTGGTTCCTGGTGATCCCGTTCCTGCCCCTGGCCATCGTGCTGGCGTCGCTGCTGGGCAGATCCCTGACCATCATCATCTTCGTCATCGGGATCACGTCGTGGCCGAGCACCGCCAGGATCGTCCGGGCCCAGGTGCTCTCGGTGAAGACCCGGCCGTACGTGGAGCGGGCCCGGGCCCTCGGCGCGTCCAACTGGCACCTGGCCACCCGCCACATCCTGCCGAACGTCGGGCCGCTCATCTTCGCCAACACCGTCCTGCTGGTGGCCATCGCCATCCTCTCGGAGACCACGCTGTCGTTCCTCGGCCTGGGCGACCCGCTCAGCACTTCGTGGGGCACGATCCTCGAGTCAGCGTTCGGCGCCGGCGCGGGCACCGCCGGGAACTGGTGGTGGCTCGTTCCGCCCGGCGTGGCCATCGTGCTGGTGGTGCTGGCCTTCACGATGTGCGGCTACGCGCTCG
>CALAEC010000145.1 GCA_937890785.1 uncultured Actinomycetes bacterium | reverse complement strand
GGGAGCTGATCGAGGCGGGGAAGGTCACGCCGGTCCTCGACAGGACCTTCCCGCTCGCCGACGCGGCCGAAGCCCTCAGGCACATCGGCCAGGGTCACGCCCGAGGGAAGGTCGCCATCGCGGTATGACGCTCCCGTTCCTCGGGGCTGACCTAGACTCGCGGACGTGCGGGTGGCGGAGGAGGCACGAAGGGAGAGGTCATGGATAGGGTCACCTCGAGGGACGGCACCACCATCGCGTTCGACCGGCTGGGCGGTGGGCCGCCGGTCGTTCTGGTCTGCGGCGGATCGACCGATCGTATGATCAACGCTCCCCTCGCACAGGCCCTGGCCTCTCGCTTCACGGTGTTCAACTACGACCGGCGCGGCCGTGGCGACAGCGGGGACACCCTTCCGTACGCCGTTGAGCGGGAATTCGAGGACCTCGCCGCCGTCATCGACGCGGCGGGCGGAGCGGCCTCGGTCTACGGCACGTCCTCGGGCGCGGCGCTGGCCATGGAGGCCGCGGCCGAGGGGCTGGCCATCACCAAGCTGGCCCTGTGGGAGCCGCCGTACATCCTCGACAAGGACCAACGGCCGCCGCCGAACACTGCCGAGGTCTACGCCGACCTCGTCTCTAAGGGCCGCCGGGGAGACGCCGTCGAGTTCTTCATGTCGAAGGTGGTCGGCATGCCCGACGAGTTCGTGGCCCAGGCCCGCCAGGCGCCCTTCTGGGCGGGGCAGGAGGCCATCGCCCACACGCTCGCATACGACGCCACGATCATGGGCGACTACTCGCTCCCATTCGAACGTGCCGCCGAGGTCAGGATCCCGACCCTGGTGCTCGCCGGCGGGGCCAGCCCACCGTTCATGCGCGAGACGGCGGGAACGCTCGCCGACACGATCCCCCAGGGGCAGACCCGCACACTGGAGGACCAGGGGCACGACGTCGATCCCGCCGTCATCGCCGGGGCCGTCGAGGAGTTCTTCGCCAGCTAACGACAGGACGACGGTGCCATGCGCCCTTCCACGCCCTGGTGACCGGGCTCAGACGGTGACGACGACCTTTCCGCCGGGGTGGCCGCGTTCCAGATAGCGGATGGCCTCTGGGGCCTCGATCAGCGGGTACGTCCTGTCGATGACCGGGGTGACCTTCCCGGCCTCGATCAGCTCCCTCAGGGCCTGGAGGTCCTCTCTCTTCTCCTTGGAGACGAAGCCGCCCAACCGCTGACCGACGAACAGCGAGAGGAGCGGTCCTCGGATCGGCCCCCGGAAGAAGCCCCCCGTCCAGCTCCCACCGCCGTCGCCTCCGACGACCACCAGGGTCCCTTTTCGCGTGAGAGCCCGGCGCAGCTCTGACAACGGACGCCGGCCCGCGGTGTCGACGATCACGTCCCAGCGACGGGATCCATCGGCGAATGCCTCGTGCGTGTAGTCGATCACCTCATCCGCGCCGATCGACCGAACGAGGTCCACCTTCGATGTGCTACACACCCCGGTGACCACCGCGCCGAACGCCTTGGCGACCTGAACGGTGAGTGTTCCCACCCCTCCGGCTGCGCCGATGACGAGCACGCTCTGCCCCGGCTGCACCCGGGCCTCATCGCGGATGGCCTGGAGGGCGGTGAGACCGGAGATGGGAACGGCCGCGGCCTGCTCGAAGGTGAGCCTGGCCGGCTTCAGGACCAGCTTGCCCGGTGACGCGACAGCGAGCTCGGCGAAGGAGCCCTCAGCGATTCCCATGACCTCGTCGCCAGGCCGGAAGCCCTCGACCGACGAGCCGACCGCCTGAACGGTTCCCGCGAGGTCCCGGCCGCGGACACCAACCTTCGGCCTGCGGAACCCCAGAACGAGACGAGCGAAGTACGGCTGCCCGGTCATCAGGTGCCATACATCCGGGCCGCAGCCGGCCGCACGGACCCGGACGAGAACGTCGTCCTCGCCGACCACAGGCTCCTCGATGTCCCGGAACTCCAGCACGTCGACCGGGCCATATCTGTCCTGAACGATCGCCTTCATGGTGTCTCTCCTCTCTACCTATCTACCTAGGCGGCCCCCTGCACCCAGGCGGCCTGCCCGGTCGGTCGGTATACGCCGTACACCTTCCTGGCGTACCCTAGGTGTACGACGTACACTTGTC
>CALAEC010000144.1 GCA_937890785.1 uncultured Actinomycetes bacterium | reverse complement strand
CGGCCGTCGAGGAGCCCCGCTTCGGCCAGGACGAAGGCCCCGATGCACACCGACATAAGGCGGGCCCCTCGGTCGTACGCCGCGCGAAGCGCGTCGATCAGCTCGGGGCGTGGGGGGCGCAGATCGTCGGCCCAGCCGGGGATGACGACCGTGTCCGCCTCGTCCACGGCCTCGAGGCCCAGCTCGGCGTGGATGAGGAAGCCGGTCGAGGTCCGGATCGGAGGCGGATCCTGCGAGACGACAAGGAAGCGGTACCAGGGCGTGACGATGTCGGAGCGGTCGTAGCCGAACACCTCACAGGCGGAGGCGAAGTCGAACGTTAGCACCCCCTCGCCGATGACCGCGGCGACCGTCCGCTGTGGGTACGTCTGCTGTTTCGTCGTGGCTCCCCCTCTCGGAGACGCGCCGATTCTACACGCCCGGTCAGATAATGCCAGCAGAGCGACATCGGCAGGAACTGATCGGTGGTTGTCCCGGATCCCCCTGTTGGCCGGTTTGAACGGCCCCTACGATCGGCCGCGATGGAACCGACCGAAGGAGGAACGATGACCACGACGATCGTGCACCGTCCGGCCCCAGCCCCGGCGCCCCAGGCGACTCCACCGCGTCGACGGCGCTTCGGCGCCCTGCTCATCGCGGCCTTGGTGGCGGGGTCCGCCCTCGCTGGGGCCCGGTGGTTCGGGAGCTCAACACAGGAGTCGCACGGTACGGCGATGATGAACAAGGACCCGCTGCCCGCGGATGTTGGTGGCACCTACCGCCTCGACGACGGCACGCACCTGACCCTGTATGGCACCGTCGGCATGCCCTCCTACGAGCTCTCGGGCGAGCGCGTCATGCTCCGCGCCGTCGACAAGGACCTCTTCGAGGCCTGGGACGACCCGGACGAGGTGCTCACCGTCCGGCGCAATCCCACGGGAGAGGTGACCGGGGTCTCGCTGGTACGGGACGGCGAGGAATCGCGGTTCGCCGCGCGCGATCCCCTCTACTTCGAAGAGGACATCACCTTCGAGAACTCCGGAGTGAAGCTGGCGGGCTCCATCGCCCTCCCGGAGGGCGAAGGGCCGCATCCCGGGGTCGTGCTGGTCCACGGGGCCGAGGCCGCGACCCGTGACAGCTACACCCTCATCGCGAGCCACCTCGCGCGCCGCGGCGTGGCCGCGCTCACCTACGACAAGCGCGGGGTCGGCGAGTCCGAGGGCAGCTACACCGGGGCGACCTTCGAGGATCTGACCGGGGACGCGCTGGCCGGCCTGGAGGTGCTGCGCCGGCATCCGGCCATCGATCCGGGACAGGTGGGCATGGCCGGGTTCAGCCAGGGAGGGTGGATCATCGCCATGGCCGCCGAGCGCAGCGAGGACGTCGCCTTCGTCATCCCGGTCAGCGCCTCTGGGTTCACCCCCGGGGCGCAGGCCCGCTGGCTCGACGGCAACCAGCTTCTGTATCGGGGCCTTGGCTCACGGACCATCGATACCTCCGAGAAGGCCTGGCGGATGCTCGTCAGCAGCCGCGACCTGGTCGACGCCGGGCTGATGCCCGCCATCCCCCAGGTGATGGGCTTCTGGTTCCACGCGCTCGATCCCAACCTCGACACGGCGGGGTTGTGGGAAAGAGTGAAGCAGCCGGTGCTCGGGATCTGGGGGGAGCTCGACTGCCAGGTGCCCGCGCGCGACAGCCTGGAGGCCATCCGGACCTCGCTGGAGCGGGGCGGCAACCGCAACTACACCCTGCGGATCCTGCCCGGCGCCGACCACGGGATCACGCTCGTCGGGCCTTGCGCCCAGGAGACGACCGGGTGGAGCGTGACGCGCGTCGCACACGCCGAGGGGTATCTGGGTTCGATGGCCGAGTGGGTGAAAGACCTCCCGGCCGGCGATGGCCGGCCTGTTAGGGAGATCGAGGTGCCGGCCGAGGCGACGCCATCGCAGCTCGCCTGGCATCAGAGCCCGGAAAGGGGCGTCGCGTGGTTCGGCAGCTTCCTCCCGCAACTCGCCACGATCCTCGTGCTCGTGATCCTGTTCGCTGCGATCGGCCTCCTGTGGCTGGGTCGGCGGATCGTCGCGGCCCTGATGGGGCGGGGCCGACCGGCCCGCGACCCGTTGGGGGCCCTGGCCTTCTCGGGCCTGGCAGCTATGGTGATCGGGCTCGCGGCGCTGTACGAGATCCTGCTGCTCTCGGACGCAAGCGCAACCCTGCTGATCGGTGGACCCACTCCGTTCGGCGTGTCCATCGCCTTCATCGCCGCATCAGTGGCGGCTGTCGTCGCCGTCGGGCTCGGCGTGCGGATGGCCGTGCAGATCGTCCGGGCAAAGCGGTCGGAAACGCGAGTCGAGCGGATTGGCGTGCGAGGCGGCCTGGTGCTCGGGGCGATGACGATGTTCACCGCTTGGGTCATGTACTGGAACATCCTTCCGATCCCAGGGATCGGATGAGGATTGGCTCGCCCTTCCTGAGGAGGCGGCTCTCGACCTCCGAGAGCCGCCTCCAGCCCGCCAGCACCTTCCTCGGGTCGTCCCC
>CALAEC010000143.1 GCA_937890785.1 uncultured Actinomycetes bacterium | reverse complement strand
CCGGATAATTGCTGTGTGGAGCCGTTCAGGCTGGAATCCGGCCACCAGCCTGGTGCCTTCCGGCTGGTAGGCGAGCTTGACGTCGCGACCGTCAAGACGGCTCAGTCTGGGCTGGTGCGGGAGCTGGGGAAAACGGCGACCTTGACCCTGGATGCGACCGGCCTGACGTTCATGGATGGCCAGGGCCTCTCGTTGCTGATCCACCTCGGAGAGGAAGCCAAGAAACAAGGAGGGACGATTCGACTCGTGGGATGCTCCCATCAGGTGCGACGCCTCCTCGACGTTGCGGTTCCGCAGGGGATTCCGGGGGTAGAAGTCATGGAGGAGTGAAGACCGGCTGCCCAGGGAACCCCCTGACGCCCTCAGGAGAGCATCCTGGAGATACGAGCCGCGGTGCCCAATGGACCGGGAGCGCCGGCGGAGGCGCGGAGACTCGTTCGCTCCCTAGGCGACCGGATTCCACCTGACCTCGTGGAAGACGCTGCCCTGGTGGTTTCCGAGCTGGTCACCAACAGCTACAAGTTCGCCGGCTTGGGGGAGGGCTCCCCGATCGGCGTTGTTCTGGATCTCACTGAGCACCGACTCCGGGTAGAGGTCGTCGACCACAGCATCTTTGATCCCTCCCCGGAGACCCCTCAGGAGCTTCGAGAGGCGAGGTGGGGGCTCTTCCTCATCGACAAGCTGGCCGAAAGTTGGGGACGCATGTCTGAAGGCGGGATCTGGGTGGAGTTCCGTGTTCATTGAAGTGGTTACTTGCTCTCTGCTCCGGGGGCGAGACTCGAACTCGCAACCTACCGGTTAACAGCCGGCCGCTCTACCATTGAGCTACCCCGGATCGATGGACCGGATGGTCCGGACTTCAGTCTAGCAGTCGGCCTACCAGCTCGATCCGAACGCGACCGCCCCGGCGTTGTCCGCCCGGCAGGCGGCCGGGGGCACGTCCACCAGCGCCCCGTACTCCGTGGCGGCCATGATGTCGTCCCTCAGGAAGAAGCAGGTCCGGGAGCGGCTGTACACGGCCAGGACGAATGTCCGCTGGAGCGCGTCGGGAACGTCCTGGCTGACCTCCAGGGGGCCGGTGCTCGAGGCCGAGCCGACGAGAAAGATCAGGCTGGGCTCGGTCGAGGTGAGCGCCCCCAGGGTCGCCGGCGCGTACGAATCCTCCTCGCTGAGGCTCCTGGCCACCTTCACCGCAAGGTTGGCCGAGCTCTTCGCCGAGACCTCGTCGGCCCGCCGGCGGAAGGCCATGAACGTGGGGATGGCGATGGCGATCAGGATGGCGATGATCAGGATCACCACCATCAGCTCCACCAGCGTGAATCCGGCCTCCCGGCGGTCTCGTCGCATGTCCGATACATCGGCCGATCGGCCGATGGCTTGAGAGAGCGAGGAGCTACCCCTCGGCTGGCCGGTCAGTAGATCCGACCTCGCCGGGGCGTTGGTCGGGGTCGGCCGCAGCAAGGCCACCCGGCGTTGCGCCGGTCCGGAACAGGCCCCTGAGGCTCACCAGGGCCCACACCGAGTTCAGCGTCACGAAGGCCCACAGTCCCTCCAGAACGGCCGCCGCCGCCAGGAACGCGGACCCCAGCACGTTGGCCGCTAGATAGGGGCGGCTGTACGCATGGGTGCGTCGGAACTGGAGCGCGGCGAACGCACCGAGGACCAGGGCCGCCCCGACGATGGAGATCAGCTGGCTGACCCGCACGACTACTCGAGGTAGTCGCGCAGCTTCTGGGAGCGAGAGGGGTGTCGCAGCTTCGACAGGGTCTTCGACTCGATCTGGCGGATCCGCTCCCGGGTGACCCCGAACTCCCGGCCGACCTCCTCCAGGGTCCTGGGATGGCCGTCGACGAGGCCGAACCGCAGCTGGATGACCTTCTTCTCCCGCTCCGACAGGGTGTGGAGCACCGACTCGAGCTGCTCCTGCAACAGGATGAACGAGGCCGCGTCGATCGGGACCAC
>CALAEC010000142.1 GCA_937890785.1 uncultured Actinomycetes bacterium | reverse complement strand
GACGTCCGGGGCCTCCTGAACCTCCAGCTGGCGGTGAAGGACGAGCGGGTCTGGGTGCTCGAGGCCAACCCGCGGGCATCCCGGACGGTCCCGTTCGTGTCGAAGGCCACCGGCGTGCCCCTGGCCAAGGTCGCGGCCAGGGTGATGGTCGGGGAGCCGCTGGCCTCGCTCCGCGCGGAAGGGATCCTGCCGGAGGATGCGCACCGGTACCGTCACCTCCGCCACGTGGCGGTAAAGGCAGCGGTCCTACCGTTCGCCCGGTTCCCCGGCGTCGATACGGTTCTCGGTCCCGAGATGCGCTCCACCGGTGAGGTCATGGGCATCGCCGGCGACCTCGGTGTGGCGCTGGCCCGGGCCCAGGTGGCCACGGGGACCGCCCTGCCGCCGAAGGGCACGGTGTTCGTCAGCGTGGCCAACCGCGACAAGCGCGGGATCGTGTTCGCCGTCAAGCGGCTGGCCGACCTCGGCTTCGACGTGGTGGCCACCGCCGGGACCGCCGCGCTGCTGGCGCGCTCCGGGATCGAGGTGTCCTGCGTGGCCAAGGTCTCCGAGGGCCACCCGAACGCCGCCGACCTGATCGCCGCGGGCCGCGTCGACCTCGTGATCAACACGCCGTTCGGCCGGGAGCCCCGGAGCGACGGGTGGGCCATCCGCACGGCCGCGGCGGCGGCCCGGATCCCCTGCGTAACTACCCTCCCCGGCGCCTTCGCCGCGGTCCAGGGCGTCGAGGCCCTGCGGCGGGACGGGGACGAGCCCCGCAGCCTCCAGGAGTACCATGCCAGGGCTCGGGCCTGGGCGGCCCGCTGAGGAGGCCGGTGAACAGGCAGAAGTGCGAGGTCTTGTCGGCGAAGCGGTGGGGCGTGTACCACTCGATCACCCTGGTGGCCCCGGAGATCGCCGAGGAAGCACGGCCGGGCCAGTTCGTCCAGGTGGCGATGCCGCCGGGCCGCGACTTCCTCCTGCGCCGGCCCTTCTCGATCCATCAAGCGTCCCGCACGGGGGGGTGGGCCGGCACGCTGGAGATCGCGTTCACCGCGGTCGGGCCCGGCACCGAGTGGCTCACCACCGTCGAGGCCCATGACTCCCTCGACGTGGTCGGACCGCTGGGCCGCCCGTTCCCGCTCCCAAGGGCGCCCACGAACTGCCTCCTGATCGGCGGGGGGTACGGCGCCGCGCCCCTGTACTTCCTGGGCCAGGACCTCAGGGCCAAGGGGAGCCGGGTCGACATGATCGTCGGGGCGAAGACCCAGGAGCGGGTGTTCAAACCGGTGGAGGCGAAGCGGCTGTCGGTGTCGGTCTCGACCACCACCGAGGACGGGAGCCTCGGCGAGCGTGGGAACGTCACCGACGTGCTGCCCGGCATGATGGCACGCTGCGAGAGCAAGGTGGTGTACGCCTGCGGTCCCAACGGGATGCTTCGCGCCGTGGCCGAATACTGCAGCGAGCAGGGGATCCCCTCGCAGGTCGCTGTGGAGGAGCTGATGGCCTGCGGGATGGGGGTGTGCTGGACCTGCGTGGTCCCGGTGGTTCACCGCGACGGGAGGGGGTGGAGCTACGAGCGCTCCTGCTACGAGGGTCCGGTGTTCAGCGGGGCGCGGGTGTGGTGGGAGAAGTGGCTGGGCGGGCGGAGCACTCCCGTCCAGACGCCGCCGGAGGGCTTCCGGCTGGAAGAGATGACGGCCGAGGGAGTGGGTACGTGGCCGCCCGGGTGAGCCTCCGCACGAACCTGGCCGGGATCCAGCTTCCCACGCCGGTCCTGGCCGCCTCGGGGACGTTCGGCTCCGGCCGGGAGCTGGCCGGCATGGTGGACCTCCGCGAGGTGGGCGGCATCGTCACGAAGAGCGTGACGCCCCGCCCGGTGAAGGGCATGCCGACCCCGCGGATGGCGGAGACGCCCTCGGGCATGCTCAACGCGATCGGCCTGCAGAACCCCGGCGTCGAGGCGTTCGTGGAGAAGGACGGGCCGTTCATCGAGCAGGCCGGCGTCCCGGTGATCGTGTCGATCGCCGGACGCAGCGTCCAGGAGTTCGCCGAGGTGGCCGTCATGGTCAGCAAGATCCGCGGCGTGGTCGGCATCGAGGCGAACATCTCGTGCCCGAACGTCGAACGCCGCGGCGAGGTGTTCGCTCGGGATCCGGTGGCCGCGGCGGACGTGCTCAGCACCGTGACGCGGATGACGCACCTCCCCGTCCTGGCCAAGCTGACAGCCGACGTCACCGACATCGTCGAGGTGGCCCAGGCGGTCGTTCGCGCCGGGGCTCACGGCCTGTCGCTGATCAACACGCTGCTGGGGATGGCCATCGATGTCGACGCGTTCCGCCCGCGGCTGGGCGGCGTCACCGGCGGACTCTCGGGGCCGGCGATCCGGGCGGTGGCCGTTCGGTGCGTGTACGAGGTCTCCCAGGCACTCCCCGACGTGCCGATCATCGGGATCGGCGGTGTGGTGGACGCGCGGAGCGCGGTCGAGTTCCTCCTGGCCGGTGCCACGGCGGTCGCCGTCGGCACCGCGAACTATTTCGATCCCCACGCCACCGTGGAGATCGCCAGGGGGATCGGCGAGTTCCTGGCGGCGAAGGGCATGTCGACGCCGGAGGACCTGCGGGGCCGCCTGGTCACGCCCAGCCGGCCCCAGGAGCCGGTGTATCTGGGAGGGTGAGCGCCCCTCCGAACCCGCTGGTCGTCGCGCTCGACACCTCGGACCTCGACGCGGCGGTGGCGCTGGCCGAGGCCGTGTCGGGCCAGGTCGGCATGGTCAAGATCGGGCTGGAGCTGTTCACGGCGGCGGGACCGTCGTCGGTGTCGAGGCTTGCCGAACGGGCTCCCGTGTTCCTGGATCTGAAGCTCCACGACATCCCGACCACGGCCGGCCGGGCCGCTCGGAACGCCGGCCGGCTGGGGGCGGCGATGCTCACGGTCCACGCCCTGGGAGGGCCGGAGATGGTCCGGGCTGCGGTCGACGGCGCCGCCGAGGGGGCGGGGGAGGCCGGAATCACGCCGCCGGAGGTTGTGGCGGTGACGGTGCTGTCCAGCCTGGCAGAGGCCGCCGGGGCGTCGCCGGCCTCGCTGGCGTTCGAGGCGGTCACGGCGGGCGCTCGGGGCGCGGTGGTCTCCGGGGACGACGTGAAGGTGGTGCGCGAAGCCCTCGGCCAGGATCCCATCCTGGTCGTGCCCGGGATCCGGCCGTCCGGGGCCCGGTCGAACGACCACGCCCGGGTCCTCACCCCCGTCGAGGCCATGGAGGCCGGGGCCGATCGGCTGGTGGTGGGCCGCCCGATCACCGAGTCGACCGATCCGGCCGCGGCGGCGGGAGCCATCCTCGAGGAGATCGGGTGGCGATGACCGAGGAGGACGTTCTGGGGATCCTCCGGCACACCGGAGCCCTGCGGACCGGCCACTTCGTGCTCTCGTCGGGCCGGCACTCGGACACCTATGTGGAGAAGGCCCGCGTGTTCGAGCATCCCGATGTCACCGTCCGCCTTGGCCGGGAGATCGCGTCGTGGTACGAGGACGTGGTCGCGGTGGTCAGCCCGGCGGTGGGCGCCATCCCGCTCGGGTTCGCCACCGCGCTGGCCGCCGGCGCGCGGTTCGTCTACGCCGAGCGCGAGGGCGGCACGATGGCGCTCCGACGGGGCTTCGCCATCGCGCCGGGGGAGCGTGTGGTCATCGTCGAGGACGTGGTCACCACCGGGGGATCGGCCGCCGAGGTCCTGGCGCTGGCCCGAGATCGAGGAGCGCGCGTACTCGGAGTGGCCGCGCTGGTCGACCGGGCCGGGCCGAGGGCCGGTCTCCCGCTCCGCGCGCTGTCCCGCGTGTCCGCGCAGACGTGGGATCCGGACGCGTGTCCCCTGTGCGCGCGCGAAGTTCCCGCAGAGTCGCCGGGGTCGCGGCACCTCGACGAAAAGCGCAGGTCGCTCCGTTAACTCGTTTTGCTGGTGGGCTCGGCCGCGCGGTAGAATGCGCCGGTCCCGAGCCCCCACCCGAAGGAGGATCCATGCCCCTACCGACGCTCACCGAGGAGCAGCGACGTGAGGCGCTGGCGAAGGCTGCCGTGGCGCGACGGAAGCGCGCGGAGCTGAAGGGGAAGCTGAAGAACGGCCAGACGAGCCTCCGCGAGGTCCTGGACCGCCGGGACGACGAGTTCGTCGGCAAGATGAAGGTGTCCGCGGTCCTGGAGTCACTGCCCGGGGTGGGCAAGGTTCGTGCCCGCAAGCTCATGGAACGGCTGGACATCTCCGCCAGCCGCCGGGTCCGCGGCCTCGGCGCCAAGCAGAAGGTGGCGCTCCTCGGCGAGTTCTCGAAGAAGTAGCGACGGCCGGCTCTTCGTCATCTCCGGTCCCTCGGGGGTGGGCAAGGGGACCGTGGTCCGGCGGCTCCTCGTCACGCGCCCGGACCTGGCGTTCTCCGTCTCGTTGACGACGCGCGAGCCTCGTCCCGACGAGGTCGAGGGCCGCGACTACCGGTTCGTGTCCGACGCCGAGTTCGCCGGGATGATCGAGGGCGAGGGCTTCCTGGAGTGGGCCGAGGTGTTCGGGGAGCGATACGGGACCCCGGCGGCGCCGGTCGAGGCGGCCCGGGCCGCGGGCCGCGATGTCCTCCTGGAGCTCGACGTCCAGGGGGCCCGGGCCGTCCGGGACCGCGTCCCCGACGCCATCCTCATCTTCCTCCAGCCTCCGTCCGAGGAGGAGCTGGCCAGGCGGCTCCGGGCCCGGGGGACCGAGGAAGGCCCCGCGCTGGAGCGGCGGCTGGCCGAGGCTCGCCGGGAGATGGCCGAGGCGGCCTGGTTCGACCACGTGGTTGTGAACGACCGGGTCGACGAGGCCGCGGCGGAGGTCCTTGCTATCATGGACGGGTGATCGAGCCCAACATCGACGACCTGCTGGAGCGGGTCGACTCCAAGTACACCCTGGTGATCCTGGCCGCCAAGCGGGCCCGGGAGATCAACTCGTACTACAGCCAGCTCGGCGAGGGCCGCGGAGAGTTCGTGCCGCCGCTCGTCGAGACCGGCGGGTTGCGCAACAAGCCCCTGTCCATCGCCCTCGAGGAGGTCGCGGAGGACAAGGTCACCTTCGAGCGCCCCGAAGCGCCCGGCATCAAGTAGCCATGGCCAGCCCCCTGGCGGGCCGACGCGTCCTGCTGGGGGTCACCGGAGGGGTGGCCGCGTACAAGGCCGCGTACCTGGCTCGGCTGCTTCGTGAACGCGGGGCGGAGGTCCAGGCCGTGCTGACCCGCTCGGCCACGCGGTTCGTGGGCCCGGACACCTTCTCGGCCCTGACCGGCCGTGCGGCACACGCCGAGGTCTTCGAACGGACCGAGGATGTCCTTCACGTCCGCCTTGCCCACGAGGCGGACGTCGCCGTGGTGGCGCCGGCCACCGCGAACCTCCTGGCCAAGCTGGCCACGGGGGTGGCCGACGACCTGCTGACCTCGACGCTGCTCGAGTTCCGAGGGCCCCTCCTGGTGGCGCCGGCGATGCACTCGGGGATGTGGATCCATCCGGCCACCGCGGACAACCTCCGGGTGCTGGAGAGCCGTGGCGTTGGCGTGGTGGGGCCGGTGGAAGGACCCCTGGCCGCCGGTGACGAGGGGATGGGGCGGATGGCCGAGCCCGAGGACATCGTGGAGGCGCTCGAACGGGTCGTGGCCGATCGCGGCGGCCCCCTGACCGGCCGGCGGATCCTGGTGACGGCAGGCCCGACCCACGAGCCGATCGACGCGGTGCGATTCATCGGGAACCGGTCCAGCGGCAAGATGGGCTACGCGGTCGCCCGCGAGGCCGCCAAGCGCGGCGGCGGCGTGACGCTGGTCAGCGGCCCGACCCACCTCCCGGACCCCCCCGGTGTCGAGGTGGTGCGGGTGGAGACCGCCGAGGAGATGCGGGAGGCCGTGCTGGCCCGGTCCGAGGACGCCGACGCGGTGGTCAAGGCTGCCGCCGTCGCCGACTGGCGGCCCAAGCAGACGGCCGAGGGCAAGCTGAAGAAGGAGTCGGGGGCGCCGGAGCTGTTCCTGGAGCCGACCCCGGACATCCTGCGGGAGCTGGGGGAGCGGAAGGGGGGGCGCGTCCTGGTCGGGTTCGCCGCCGAGACCGAGGACCTCGAGACGGCGGGCCGGAGGAAGCTGAAGGAGAAAGGCCTCGACCTGATCGTGGTCAACGAGGTCGGCGCGACGGGCACCGGCTTCGAGACCGACACGAACCGGGCCCTGCTTCTCGCGGCGGATGGCGAGGACGTGCCGCTCCGCGAGTGGACCAAGGCCGAGCTCGCCGCGACGATCTGCGA
>CALAEC010000141.1 GCA_937890785.1 uncultured Actinomycetes bacterium | reverse complement strand
GCCTCGAAGGGGTTGTTTGGGTCCTCGACCGGCCCGCGCTGGAGCATCAGGATCTGGTCCTCACCGGGCGCGGTGACCGGGTCGAGCACCGACGCCGGCGGGATCTGCGAGGCGTCCTGGCCCGGGCAGCCGTAGCCGCCGAACACCACCGGCCCGTTGACGCGCTTGTCGGGGAGCGTGGAGATCGGGATGGTCCAGGAGAACTCCTCGGCCTCGTACGCGCCGGCCGCGGGCCCGCCGACCACCTCGAAGATCAGCCGGAACGGCGCCAGGTCCTCGTCGGTCCCGATGAACAGGCTCCCGTCCTCGTTCCACTCGCCCTGGTGGGCTTCGCCTTCCGGCGGGCACACGGTGGGCACGTGCACCTCGCAGGGCGGGTAGTCATAGTCGTCCACCAACATGGGGTTGGACGGGTCGTCGACGTTCAGCAGGACCCACCCGGCGTCCCAGTACGACACCATGGCCAGCCATTGACCGTCGATGAACCGGACGTCGAAGTCGTGGCTCGTGGGGAAGTTCCCGAACGCGTTGACGTTGACGGACGGCCAGTCCCCGATCCCGGTCTCGGCGATGAGCACGGGGTCGGTGGGATCGGTGATGTCGAAGAGGTCGATGTCGTTGGGGTCCTCGTCGTTGTCGATGGCGATGACGTACGCGTTGTCCCCGGCCTGCCACGCCATGGCACTGTGCGAGTCGTGGGCGACGGGATCGATATTGGTCGGATTCGTGAACGGCCCGTCGGTGTAGTCGCCGCCGTGCTCGGACAGCAGGACGGGATCCAGCGGATCGGTGACGTCCCACAGCGTGAGCCCTCCGATCCCTCGGGACCCGCACGTCTCGTTACTAAGCAGCAGGACATCGCCGGTGAACTCCGGCGTATCCAGGCTGAGAGCCTGGACGCCCTCGGTGACGTAGGTGTCCTGATGGCTCCGCAGAAAGCCCACCTTCTCGGGATCGGCCGGGTTCGAGATGTCGACCACGTAGGTGCCGCCACGGCACTGCGGCGACGGCAGCCCCGCGAACCACTGGCCCACATACGCGTAGTCGCCCAGCACTCCGACGTCGGACACGCGGTCGGCCTTCGGGGTCAGCTGCTGCTTCCCGATCACCTGGACGTCCTGCTGGGTGGGTGGGAGATGGCCGCTGGAGGGGCCGTGCTGATGGGCCGGGTCGTCGGATGCGACGGGTCCACCGTCGCCTCCTCCAGAAGCCCCGCCGGGAACGGCAGCCGCACTCCCGCCCCCCACGCTGAGCGCGAGGATCAGGAAGCCGGCGACAGCGGCGAGACGTGGGGAAACCCTGCGCATGACGCTCCTCCTCGGCCGGGATCCGCCCGCAGCCTGGGTCGAAGCCTAGGCACACGTGGCAAGACGCCGCAATCCGCCAGATGGCCGGTCCTCAGGTCGCCGATTCGAGGGCCCGGCGGAGGCGTTCCCCGAGGAGGGACAGCCGCTCGACCGGCTCGTTGCTGTACACGAACCGGATGAACCTGGGGGAGACCCGCTCGCCCCAGGTCGTCATCGGCGTGGCGGCGACCTTCTGGTCGACCAGGGCCGCCGAGAGATCCGGCGGCGTGGAGCCCAGCGCTTCGACGTCCATGAGCAGGGACCAGCCGCCGGCCGGGCGAACTGCCGGGAGGCCCTCGAGCTGCTCGAGGATGGCGTCCCGACGCCGCTCCCATTCGGCGGTCGCCGCGGCCACGTCCTCGAGAGGCTCCCGGAGGGCCGCCGCCGCGCCGGCCTGGGCGATCCCGCCCGGCGTCAGCCCGTTGTAGATGTGGGCACGTGCCGCGTCGTCGGCGAGCTCGGACGGCACGACCAGCCATCCGATGCGCCACCCGATCATCCGCTGCTCCATGGTGACGCACCCGACGTG
>CALAEC010000140.1 GCA_937890785.1 uncultured Actinomycetes bacterium | reverse complement strand
GCGGCAGCCCGGAGGTCTCGACCCCCTCGACCATCTCGAGCGCGGCCATCACCCCGGATCCCGGGTCCTTGAACACGAACATGACGCCGTCGCCGAGCCACTTCACGGGCCGGCCACTGTTTTCGTTGGCGCTCCGGCGCACCAGGTCCGAGAGCCGCGTCGCCAGGTCCACGGCCGCCGTGTCGCCATGCTCTTCGGTGAGACGGGTGTACCCCGTGATGTCGAGGAAGCTGACCGCCGGGGGGCCGTGCATTCGCTTGGCCAGGCCGGCCTTCTCGAGTGCCCCCTCGATGGACTCGGCCAGGCTCTGGCTCCAGACGTGCTCCTGTTGCCCGCGATAGATGGCGATGAGGGCCGCCTCGGCCAGCGGGGCGACGCGCGAGCCCAGGTCGGCCTGGGCCTTAAACATGTCGGCCTCGGCCATGCTCTCGAGGAGGGGCTCCTCGACCTCGGAGCGCCACCAGTCGTCCTCCGTCTCCACGATGCGTCGGAGGTTGTCGGCGCAGACCCGCAGCCACCGCTCGATGACGAGGGGGCGGAACCCGCTGGCGAGCATGAGCTCGATCGCCGCCACCACGGCCAGCTCGTCCTCGCGGACGAGGTCGTCCGGTCGTGGCTCCGCGTAGCCGAATGCCTCCCTGACCACCCTCAGGAGATCCATGGGCACGCGCGCGGCCTCGCTCACCTCGCGGAAGCTCTTTGTGGACAGCGCCGTGAACCGATCGAAGGCGGGCACGTCCAGGAACGCGAACGAGAGTCGCCCCTCCCGGACGGCGGCCGCCATCGCGTCAAGCGGCACCCCGGCCTCCTCCCAGCTTCGGACCCACCGGGCTCGCAACACGTCGCCGGAAGAGAACCCGTCGGGTTCGCTCGGAGCGAGGATCCCCACCTGGACCAGGCGATCGATGTAGCCGCGATCGACCCCGGCCTTGCGGCTGACCTCCACGGGGGTGAGTGGGCTCACGGGACAGATCGTAAGCCCGCCCCTCATCACCCCTCCAGGGGGACCTTGACAAAGATATGACGATAAGTTAGGCTCCTGACATTATGACAGGGAACATTGATCGTACCGAAGCAGGAGAAGCGGCCACCCAGGTGATCCTGTCGGCCTTCCGAGCCAACGGCCTGCTGCTCGCGGCAGGTGACGCTCTGGCAGCCACCGAAGGCCTGACCTCGACGCGGTGGCAGGTGCTCGGCGCGGTCTCCCTGGCAGACCGACAGCTGACGGTCCCGCAGATCGCCCGGCGGATGGGGCTGACCCGCCAGAGCGTGCACGCGACCGTGAAGCGCCTGGTCGCGGACGAGCTCGTCGAGCTTCTGCCGAACGAGGACCACCGGCGGTCCCCGCACGTCCGCCTGACCGAGGCCGGTAGGGCACGGTACGCATCGATCGATCGCCGTCAGGCCGCCTGGGTCGACGAGCTGGCAGCCGGGATGCGGGAATCGGACCTCGGGGTCGCGGCCGGGGTGCTCGGCGAGCTCAGCAGGAGACTCGAGTCCGCGAACGCGCGGAGGGAGGAGGAGGCGAGATGAGCGATCTGTGGACGGTCGCCATGATGGTCAGTGGGGGGCTGTTCGTCGGGGGAGTGGTGTCGATCGCCTGGGAGCGGATCCCGGCGTGGCGCGGGACTTCCCTGGCGGAGTTCAGGGGGGCCTTCGCCCACACGCTGCGTCGTGTCGACAAGCTGCAGCCGGCGATGCTCTCGGTGCTCGTGGTGTCGACCGCTGGGTTCGCGATCTCGTCGGATGGCGCCCCTCGAACCCTGGCCTTGGTGGCCGCGGCCGGATTCCTGGCGATCCTGATCGGCTCGCTGACCTGGCTGGTCCCCATCCAGCGCAGGCTGAGCTCCGGCTCCGCGAGCGACGCCGAGGGATTGAGAGCGCGCTGGCTCCGAGGCCACCTGATCCGAACCCTGGTGGCGGTTGCCGCATTCGTCGTCGCGACCGTGGCCACGACGATCTGAAGGAGAGAGCGATGGCGAGCAGTCTCCGACCCTTCGCGATCATCATGCTGGTGGCGGGTGGACTCTTCACCGGAGGCCTGGTCTGGTACGCGTGGGAGCGCGTGTGGATCTGGCGCCGGCTCTCCCTCGAGCAGTTCGCCGTCGACTTCCGCCGCTCGGTTCTCCGAGCCGACCCGGCGATGCCCATCCTGCTGGTTGTGTGCGGCGCGGCCGGTGGCATGTTCGCCTCGCTCACCGAGGGTGGCGCCAGGACCCTGGCCCTCCTCGGGGTGGGGCTCCTGGCCGTGATCCTGGTGAGCTCGATCATGCTGGCGGAGCCCATCAACAGTCAGTTCCGGCGTCGAGCCGAGGGTGCGATCCCCCCCGACGCCGAGCGGCTCCGGAGCGTGTGGCGACGGTTCCACCTCGTCCGCACGGGGCTGGGGCTGGCCGCGCTCGCCTGTCTCGTGGCCGCGGCGACCTACGCTCCCGCGGCCCGGGGGACGTGAGGGCGGAGCACGAGCGGGGCCGGTAGGCTCGGAACCGACGATCGAGGCCCGACGGGGCCCGAGGGAACGGGCCATGGTGGACATCATCCCCGAGAAGATGGAAGCCCTTCGGCTCCACCGCCCCGGTGGACCGGAGGCGCTGGCCCTGGAGATGGTGGGGACGCCACGACCGGGGCGTGGGGACGTGCTGGTTCGGGTCCACGCCGCGGCTATCACCCGGGACGAGCTCTCCTGGCCGGTCGACCGCTTGCCGGCCATCCCCTCGTACGAGCTTTCGGGGGTGGCGGTGGCGGCCGGCCCCGAGGTTCGGGGATCCGTGGTGGGGCAAGAGGTGTTCGGCCTCACCGGGTTCGACCGGGACGGTGTCGCCGCTGGCTTCGCCGCCGTGCCGGCTCGGATCCTCGCACCGAAGCCGGCGATGATGGGCCACGTCGAGGCCGCCGCCATCCCCCTGGCCGGCCTGACGGCCTGGCAGGCGCTGTTCGTCCACGGTCGGCTCGAGCAGGGACAGCGGGTCCTGATCATCGGTGCCGCCGGGGGCGTCGGACACCTGGCCGTGCAGCTGTCGCGATGGCGGGGCGCCCATGTGACCGGCACGACGTCGAGGGACGCCGCGGATCTGGTTCGAGCTGCCGGCGCCGATCGGGTCCTCGATCGCACCCAGGTCCTCGAGAGCGCCGTGGAGCCGGTCGATCTCGTCCTCGACACGGTCGGCGGGGACGCGCTGGCCGGCTCGGCCGCCCTGGTCCGGCCGGGTGGGCGGGTGGTGTCCGTCGCCGAGGAGCCGCCTGAGGCGTTCGGGGCGGCTCCGCTCGAGGCTTCGTACTTCGTCGTCGAGCCGAACCGCGAGCAGCTCGAGGAGCTGGCGGGGCTGGCCGACCGCGGCGCGCTCCGTCCGGCCATCGATTCGGTCTTCGCGCTGGCGGAGGGTCGGGCGGCCTTCGAGCGCAGCCTGGCTCCCGGGAAGCGAGGAAAGGTGGTCCTCCGAGTGGCGGAGGATCCGGAGGTGGAAGGAGGAGCCGATGACTGACGACTCCATCAGCCTGGAGCGGAGCGGGTTCGTGTGGCACGAGCTGATGTCGACCGATCCCGGGCAGTCGGAGGAGTTCTACGGGCGGGTCGCCGGGGTGACGGTGACTCGGCTCGGCGAGGGGCCCGATGCCTACCTGATGCTGATGGACGGCGATCGGCCCGTGGGGGGAGTGGCCGGACCGCGCCCGGACCAGGATGGCTGGCCGTCGGGCGGCCCGCAGGCGCACTGGATCGCCTACTTCGGCACCGACGACGTGGACCGGGCGGCCCGCACGGCCGAGGAGCTCGGCGGGGAGGTGCTGCTCCCGCCCACGGACGTGCCGGGCATGGGTCGGGCCGCGGTGCTGCGGGACCCGCAGGGTGCCGCGTTCGGGGTCTTCGCCTCCGGGTCCTAGTCGAGCCAGCCGGGGCGCACCAGTCCGGACTCGTAGGCGATCACGACGAGCTGGGCCCGGTCGCGGGCCCCGAGTTTCGTCGTGGCCCTGCTCACGTGGGTCTTGGCGGTGGCGGGGCTTAACTCCCGGGCGCGAAGCGCCGATGGCGGCCCGTCCGCATAACCCCGTCCTTCATG
>CALAEC010000139.1 GCA_937890785.1 uncultured Actinomycetes bacterium | reverse complement strand
ATCCGGCGCGGTGAAGGTGCCCTGGACCTCGCCCTCGGTGTCCCTCGGCGGCCCTGCGAAGAGGGTCACCCCGACCGGGCCCGCCTCCTCCGGTCCACCGCAGTGGATGTGGGCGGCGAACGCGGGGGTCGTCAGGTCCTTCCACTTCAGCTCGAAGTCGACCGACGAGCCGTCGGTCTCGAACTTCGCCTCGCCCTCTCCCTCGGTCTCGACGGGATTCGGCCGCTCCTGGTCCCCCGTCAGCTCGGCGTTGAACTTGAGATCCGCGGCCTGGGCCACGGTGGCCGTGGAGACCGCCGCCGAGAGCACGGCGGCGATCACGAGGAATCGTCTCATGTCGCCTCCTTCGATCGCGCGACCGGTTGGCCGCCTGAAACGCATCCACTACACCATTCGATGCCCAGATCGATGAGGTTCAACGCGTGCGTGTTCCGTCGGGAGGGAGGGGGCGGACTCCACCTGCTGCCTCATCGCCTCACTCGGAGAGAAGAGGCGGAGAGGTAGGACTACCCATGCGGTCACAGCCAAGGCAGCCGCTCAGGACCTATCGTCCCTCCCCGCCGCCCGGGGCGTGCTGACGGAACCATCCGACAGTGGCTCGAATCGCCTCCGGGAGCGGAGTCGCGCTCCACCCAAACGTTTGCTCGAACTTGCTGCTGTCGACCACCCATGGACGCTCAGACTGATAGAGCTGCTCTCGCACGGCCCGGAGCGTCGGATTGAACACACCCGCCAGTGCGAGCCCCCACCCCGGCGCTGCCCGCAGTCCGGGGGAACGGCCGACCTCCTGGAAGACGATCTCCACGAACCCGCGGGTGGTGACCGTCTCGTCGTTCGGGACGTGCCACACCTCGCCCACAGCCTCCTCCCGCTCCCCCAGCGTCACCAGAGCCCGGGCGAAGTCATCGATATAGGTGACCGTGTGAGGGAGGTCGGGGTCCCCCAAGACCTGGGCGGGCTTCCCGGCCACCGCCCTGGCGAATACCCGGTCGCCCACCGTGGAGTCGTGGGCGTAGGGGCCGAAGAAGTCCGATCCCCTGCCGATGCTGGCCCGGACCCGGCCTGCTTGGTGGGCAGCCATGAGTGCCTCGGCGATCCGGGCCCGAGTCCGGCCGTTGGGGCCCGGTGCCCGATAGGGGAGGCCCTCCCTCAAGGGTCCGTCCACCGGCCCGTAGGCGTACAGGTTGTCCCCGAAGACTAGCTTGGCCCCGGCGGAGGCCGCTCCCTCGATGACGGCCTTCATGAGGGGAGGATGGAGCTGCGGCCACCGAGCGTAGGGCGGATTGGCGCAGTGGTAGACGACGGTCGCCCCAAGGCACACCCGCGACACCTCGGAAGCCTCGGCCACGTTGCCGGCCACGACCGCCACCTCCGGGGGCAGGTCGGCCTGCCCACTCCGATTCACCGCTCTGACGCGGTCTCCCCGTTTGGCCAGATGGCGCCCCACGGCAAGGCCCAACGGGCCAGTCCCCAGGACCACATGGAGACTCCGTTGATCGTTCATCCGCATCTCCGACCTTCGCTTCGCAACTGATCGTGTGGGCAGGTTGGCCGCCAGCCGCGATCGGCCCCAGCTGTCCCGCACGGTT
>CALAEC010000138.1 GCA_937890785.1 uncultured Actinomycetes bacterium | reverse complement strand
CGGAAGCACCGCACGATCTGGTAGTAGCGGTCGAGGGCGGCCACCATCAGGATCTGCTTGAAGAGCTGCGGGGACTGGGGCAGCGCATAGAACTCCCCCGGCGACAGCCGCGACGGCACCAGGAAGTCGCGCGCCCCCTCGGGCGTCGACCGGGTCAGCATCGGCGTCTCGATCTCGACGAACCCGCGGTCGTCGAGGAACCGCCGGATCGAGGCGAAGGCCCGGTGGCGGAGCCGGAGCCGGCGGGTCATCTCGGGGCGGCGGATGTCCAGGTACCGGTACCGCAGCCGAAGCGCCTCGTCGGCCGTGATCCGGTCCGCGACGGGGAACGGCGGCGGCTCGGCGTCGGACAGGACCTCGAGCCCGCGGGCCGCCACCTCGATCTCTCCGGTGGGAAGCGCCGGGTTGACGGTGCCGTCCGGCCGGCGCCGAACGTCGCCCACCACCCGGACCACCGACTCGGTCCGGAGCCTGGCCGCGGCCGCGTGAGCCTCGGGCTGCTCCTGCGGATGGAACACCACCTGCACCGAGCCCTCTCGGTCGCGGAGGTCGACGAACAGCACGCCGCCGTGGTCTCGGTCGTGGGCGACCCAGCCGCACAGCGCCACTTCCTGGCCGACGTGTTCGGCCCGGAGCTCACCGCACCGGTGCGTCCTCATCGGGAGAGCCAGTCCGCCACCTCCCCCCGCGGAACCGTCTCCTGCTCGCCGTCGGCGAGGCGGCGCATCGTCACCACCCCTTCGCGCAGCTCGCGGTCGCCGAGGAGCGCCGCGAACGGGGCCCCGGACCGGTCGGCCATCCGAAGCTGGGCCTTGAGCGGCCGGTCCTCGAGTGAGGCGTCGGCCGGGATCGCCGCGTCGCGCAGCTCGCGCAGCAGCGCTCGAGCCTCGCGCCGAGCGTCCTCCCCCAAACCCACGACGTAGCAGCGGACCGCCCTGGAGCCCGACGAAGCCGCTCCCTCCTCCGCCGCCGCGAGCAGGAGCCGATCGAGGCCAAGCCCGTAACCGACGCCCGGGGTCGGCTCTCCGCCGAGCACCTCGGCCAGCCCGTCGTACCGGCCTCCCCCGCACACGGTGGCCTGGGCCGGTGACAGCGCGCCGGAGACGAACTCGAACGTGGTCCGCGTGTAGTAGTCGAGGCCGCGGACCAGCCGGTGGTCGAGCTCGAACGCCACGCCCTCCTCGTCGAGCCCGGATCGGACCGCCCCGAAGTGCTCACTGCACGCGTCGTCGAGATAATCGAGGATCCGCGGGGCGTCCTCGGTGGCCGACCGGCATTCCGGCGTCGTGCAGTCGAGGACCCGGAGCGGGTTGCGGCGCCAGGTCTCACGGTGCTCGCGGTCCAGCCGATCCTGGCGGGGTTCGAGGAACGCCACCAGATCCTCCCGGAACCGTGGCCGGCACACCTCGTCGCCGATGGAGTTCAGGTGGAGCGTCAGCCGAGCAAGGCCGCGGGCCCGCAGAAAGCGGTTCGCCACCGTGATCACCTCGACGTCGGCGCCCGGCGCGTCCGTGCCGAGGACCTCGATCCCGAACACGCGGAACTCACGGAGGCGACCAGCCTGGGGACGCCCGTGCCGCCAGTTCTTCTCCACGTAGTAGGCCTTGAAGGGCAACGGGAGCGACTGACGGGTGGCCAGGTACGCCCGAACGACCGGAGCGGTCGACTCGGGCTTCAGCGTCAGCGACCGGCCTCCCTTGTCCTCGAACGTGTACATCTCCTTCGTCACCACGTCGCTGGAGCCCCCAGAGGTTCGCTCGAACACCTCGGTTCGCTCGAACGCGGGGGTCTCCACGTAGCGGTAGCCGTACAGCCGGGCGATCTCGTGCGCTGCGTCGACCACCGCCAGCAGGGCGTCGGAGGACGGCGGGAGCACATCCTGCGTCCCTCGGGGCGGCGCGACGTCGGTCACCGGGGGGCCAGCGCCACCAGCCAGCCGTTCGTGGCCCGCTCCAACCCCACGGTCGTCTCGGGGCCGTGGCCCGGGTACACCGACAGCTCGTCCGGGAGCTCGAGGAACCGGCGGAGGCTCGCGTCCATCGCCGCCGGATCCGAGTTTGGGAAGTCGGAGCGCCCGATCGACCCTCGGAACACCAGGTCGCCGCTCCACACCACGCCGTCGGTCCTGAAGCACACGCTGCCGGGGGTGTGCCCGGGTGTGTGGAGGACCTCGATCCGGAACCCCGCGAACTCGAGGACGTCGCCGTCCCGCACCGTGCGGACCTCGGCCGGGCGAAAGTCCGCCTGCGCCGCGTACCCGGCCCCCCACGTCGCCTGGTCGGTCAGGGCCAGCTCGTCCGCCTCGTGGATGTACAGCGGGACCTCCTCACCGCAGACCTCCTTCACAGCGCCGATGTGGTCGCCGTGCCCGTGCGTGGCCAGCACCGCGGCGAGCCGCCGGCCCGTCCGGGCCACCTTGAGCCGGATCGCCGCGGCCTCGAACCCCGGATCGATCACCACGACCTCCTCGGCGTCGTCCTGGCCGGCGATCCAGCAGTTGGTGGCGAAGGGGTTGTCGCTGAACACGTCCAGCAGCATCGGGGGCCAATCGTAGCGGAATCGACCGGACCGTCCTTGCGTTGGAGACACGCGTGTGGGGTACTTGGCACCCCGGAATCTCATGGGCGACACCATGATCTCCCTCCGTCACGTGGCGAAGCGCTTCCCCGGCACCCGCACCCCGGCCGTACGCGACCTTTCCCTCGATGTCGACCGGGGCGAGACCGTCGTCCTGGTGGGCCCGTCCGGATGCGGCAAGACCACCACGATGAAGATGATCAACCGCCTGATCGAGCCGACCTCGGGCACGATCGAAGTCGATGGGACCGATGTGATGGCCCAGGACCCCGTCCGCCTCCGACGCGGGATGGGGTACGTGATCCAGTCGATCGGGCTGATGCCCCACCGGACCGTGGCACAGAACATCGCCACGGTTCCCCGCCTGGAGGGCTGGGACGACGCCCGGATCGACCGCCGCGTGCGGGAGCTCGCCGCGACCCTCCGGCTGGACGAGGAGCTGCTGGACCGCTATCCCGCCGAGCTCTCCGGTGGACAGCGACAGCGCGTCGGCGTGGCCAGGGCGCTGGCCGTGGACCCCCCGGTGATGCTGATGGACGAGCCGTTCGCCGCCGTCGACCCGATCGTTCGAGCCGTGCTCCAGGACCAGTTCCTCGATATCCAGCGACGTCTCCGAAAGACCATCGTGTTCGTCACCCACGACATCGACGAGGCGATCAAGATGGCCGACCGCATCGCCATCCTCAACCTCGGCGGCGTCCTCGAGCAGCATGCACCGCCGGAGGAGATCCTCCGGGAACCGGCCAATGCGTTCGTCGAGGAGTTCGTCGGCGCCGAGCGAGGGCTGAAGCGGCTGGCGCTGATCAAGGTCTCGGAGATCGACGTCGACGAGGGCCCGGTGGTGTCGCCGGAGGACGACGCGGAGAAGGCTCGGGCGCTGATCCGGGACGGCGGCTTCGGCTGGGTCAGTGTGCTCGAGGACGGCGAGCTCCTCGGATGGGTGGACGAGGCCATGCTCGAAGGAAAGGCCAGGGTGTCCGACGCCACCCCGCGAAGGTTCAGCGCCTACGTCACCGCTGAGGACTCCCTCCGCCAGGCGCTCGACTCGATCGTGACCTCGCGCACCAACGTCGCGGTCGTGGTCACGGAGGGGCAGCGGTACCGGGGGATCCTCACGCTCGAGCGGGTGTCGAGGGAGATCGTGTCGTGAGCTTCTGGAACTGGGAGTGGGTGGGCACCCACCTTGACCTGATCGGCGAGAAGCTCGGCGAGCATCTGTGGCTGACGCTCCTGGCGGTCGGATTCGGGCTGGTGGTGTCCTTCCCCCTGGCGATCCTGGCCCACCGACGGGCCCGGACCTATCCGGCGATCACCTGGGTCACCGGCCTCCTGTACACCATCCCCAGCCTGGCCCTCTTCGCGCTGCTGGTGCCGTTCACCGGGCTCTCCACACTGACCGCGGAGATCGGGTTGGTCAGCTACACGCTGCTGATCCTGATCCGGAACGCCGTCACCGGCCTGGGCGGGACGCCGGAGGACGTCAAGGAGGCCGCCCGTGCCATGGGCTACTCCGAGCGTGGGGTCCTCTGGCGGGTGGAGCTTCCCCTGGCCTTGCCGGTGATCGTCGCCGGGATCAGGATCGCCACGGTCACCACGATCGGGCTGGTCACGGTCACAGCGTTGATCGGTAAGGGCGGCCTGGGGGCCCTCATGCTGGGCGGGTTCCGCCGCCTGTATCCGCAGATCGCCATCCTGGTGGGGGTGGCGCTCTCCGTCGCCCTGGCGGTGGCTGCGGACCGCGTGCTGCTCTGGGCCCAGCGCGCCCTGACCCCGTGGGCCCGGAGGACTCGGAGCGTCACCGCGACATGAGCGAGCCTGGGTTCTTCAGCGAGGTGGTCGAGTGGTTCGCCGACCCCCTTCATTGGGAGGGGTCCTTCGGCGTCCCCAGCCGGCTGGTGGAGCACCTGATCATGTCGGGAGTCTCCGTGCTGGCGGCATCGATCCTGGCGCTCCCGGTGGGGATGTACATCGGTCACAGCCGGCGGCTGGAAACCCTCGTCGTGTCGGTGGCGAACCTCGGTCGTGCCATCCCGTCCTTCGGGCTGATCTTCCTGGCCGTCCTGGTGATGGGCCTCGGCCTCGATTTCCCAGCCTCGCTCCGCCCCGCTGCCCTGTTCGCGCTCACGCTCTTAGCGATTCCTCCGATCCTCACGAACACGTACGTGGGCATCCAGGGCGTCGACCCCGACACCTTGGAGGCGGCCCGGGGCATGGGGCTGACGGAAGGCCAGGTGCTGCGCGGGCTTGAGCTGCCGCTGGCCGCTCCCTTGATCATGGGGGGGATCCGGACGGCCGCGGTCCAGGTGGTGGCCACAGCCACGTTGGCCGCCGTCATCGGCGGGGGCGGCTTGGGGCGGTTCATCCTCGACGGCTTCGCCACCGGGGACGACGCCCAGATCTTCGCTGGGGCCCTTCTGGTCGCGCTCCTGGCCGTCCTCACCGAGGTCTCCCTGGGGTTGCTCCAGCGGGCCGTCAGCCCCCGGACCTCCCCTGGGAGGCGGCGGGAGGTCCCCGAACCGACGCCGGTGGCCGGCCCGGCCGCCTGAGATCGCCCGGAATACGGGGAACTCGGGTCGGATTGGTAAGGTCTGATGGTCCCTTGTCGGGAGGGAGCTCAGGAGGCTCCCGTGAAGAGAGAGGGGGAGTGACCCATGCGGAGGTTCCGCAGCACCGCCCTTGGGGCGGCCCTCCTCGCCGTGGCCCTGATCGCGGCCGCGTGCGGCGAGGACGGGTCGGGAGGGGGCGGAGGAGGAGGCGGCGGCGAGGATCGAGGAACCCTCACCGTCGGTGGAGTCGCCTTCGCCGAGAACCAGATCGTGGCGGAGATGTACGCGCAGGTGCTGGAGAACGCAGGCTACACGGTTGAGCGGCAGACGGGCCTCGAGTCGCGCGAGGTGCTCCAGCCGGCCATCGAGGCGGGTGACATCGACATCGCCCCCGAGTACCTGAGCTCCCTGCTCCTGTTCCTGGACCCCGACGCCACGGCCTCGGGCGACCACGAGGAGGTCCACTCAAGCCTCGCGCCGCTGCTCGACGAGCGCGGCCAGACCCTCCTGGAGTCCTCAGAGGCGAACGACACGAACGCCTTCGTGGTGACCCAGGAGACGGCCGAGGCCAACGACCTGACCACAGTCAGCGACCTTGCCCCGGTAGCCGGAGAGTTGACGCTGGGGGGACCGCCGGAGTGCCCGGAGCGGCCCTTCTGTATCCCCGGGCTCCGGGACTCGTACGGGATCGAGTTCGGTGAGTTCGTCCCGCTCGACGTGGGTGGCCCGCTGACCGTGGAGGCGCTGGAGAACGGGGACATCGATGTCGGCCTCCTGTTCTCCACCTCGAGCGTGATCGGGGCGAACGGCTGGGTCCTCCTCGAGGACGACCAGCAGCTCCAGAACGCGGAGAACATCACGCCGGTGGTCCGAACCGAGGCCCTGAACGACGAGATCGCGGGGCTCCTGAACGATGTGAGCGCCACGCTCACCACCGAGAACATCACCGAGCTGAACGGCCGGGTGGAGATCGATGAGGAGGACCCGGCCGACGTGGCGGCCGACCATCTCAGCGAGGAAGGCCTGATCTAAACGCCGAGTTCGAGGGGGCCCGTCAAGGCGGGCCCCCTCGGCGTCTAGGGCTCGGGACGCAGCCGCTCCCCCGCTCGCACGGCCACCGGCAGCCGGTTCTCCGGCGGCGCCAGCGGGCACGCCCACGTCGGGTCGTACGAGCACGACGGCTGGTAGGCCAGGTTGAAGTCCAGAACCAGACGGCCTCCGTCCAGGCCAAGGTCGGCACCCTTCACCGTGTCGAGGAGGTAGCGCCCCGCGCCGTACGTCTCCGTGCCGCTGGTCTCGTCGCGGAACGAGACGAACAGCCCGCCTCCGTACCCCTCGACCCAGTACAGGCCCAGCGCGCACGGCTGGCCGGAGAGCTCGAACCGGGCCGTCCCCACCCTGGTCATCTCGAACCGCCCGTCGGCGCTCCCCTCGACGATCACGCGCTCGGGCTCGGCGTTCTCGACCTCGGCGAGGACCCGGGCCGCCGGGTCGTGCTCGAAGTACCACGGGCCCTGGAACGCCGCTCGGGCCGCCGGGTCGCGGATCGGCGACTGGGGATGGGTGCGGATCAGGTCCTCCCGCACCGCCCTCCAGCGGTCCCACGCCTGGCGAGGGCCCCCGGGCGCGCGAACATGCGCGTACACGGCGGCGACCCGGCGCTTCCAGTCGAGGAGATCGAGGGCCTCCCCTGCGGACCGCTCGGTCAGGGCTCCTCCACGTGCATCCGGGGATCGCCGGGGAGCCCGGTCGGTTGGGCGACCGGGAGGCAGGGCACGCCCTCGGGGACCGTGTCGACCCGCTCCCGAGCCGGCACCGCTGGCTCGGCCGGCCCCCCGGCCTCGGCCGGCCGCTTCGGATTCCGGATCCCGATGGCGTTCACCGCGGCGCCGACCAGCATCAGTCCCGCGGCCACCAGGACCGCGAGGTGGAACGAATCGGTGGACGCCTCCCGGGCCGCCTGGACCACCTCCGGGTCCGCCCCCTCCTCGGGCGGGTTCAGCGGCGCCACCTGCTGCCGGAACTCCGGCGACGAGGTGTTCGCACTGGGCACCCGGTCCTGGATGGCCCCGTAGAAGCTCGACACCACCGCCACGAAGATCAGCGCGGTGACCAGCGGCGATCCGACCCGGGAGATCGCGTTGTTGATCGCCGAGCCGACCCCGGAGTTGTGCTTGGGCACCGAGGTCATCAGGGCGGTGGTCAGCGGCGCCACCATCATCATGAGCCCCGACCCGAAGATCAACAGAGATGGGAGCAGATCCACCAGGTAGTCCCCAGGCGGCAGCAGTGACTGGCCGGCTCCCGTGCCGAAGACCCACGGCTCGCTGTCGGACGGGAACCGCACCAGATAGAGCAGGCCGAGGGCCATGATCGCCGGGCCCGCGGCCATGAACAGGCGGGGCCCGTACCGCGCCGCCAGCCGGCCGAACCGCGTCGAGAACAGCACCAGGAAGAGCGTCGCCGGGAGCCCGGCGATCCCCGCCGCCGGCTCGTTGTAGCCGAGGGTCCCGATCAGGAACAGCCCCTGGAACGTGATGAACACGTACAGGGCCCCGTAGATGACGAACGTGGAGATGTTCGTCACCGTGAAGTTGCGCGACCGAAACAGGGAGGGCGGGACGAGGGGATGGTCGCGCTTCACCATCATGATCGGGAACGCCACCGTGGCCGCCGCCCCCAACGCCAGCGCCACGAAGGCCTCGGTCCCCCGCCAGTCGGTCTGCTGCCCCCGGATCGTTCCGAACGCCAGCCCGCCCACCGCGATGGCCACCACCAGGGACCCCAGCCAGTCGAACCGGCCGGTGGCCTCCTCGTCACGGGACTCGGGGACGTGCCGCATCGCGTACAGGGCCACCAGCAGGAACGGCACGTTGATGAAGAAGGCAGCCCGCCAGGAGATCGAGTTCACCAGGACGCCTCCGATGAACGGCCCCAGGATGGTCGTGGCCGCGGAGGCACCGGCCCACAGACCGAAGGCCCGTCCCTGCTGCTCGCCGTCGAAGCTGGCCGTGATGATCGCCAGGGAGCCGGGCACCACCAGCGCGCCGGTGGCGCCCTGGAGGATCCGGAACAGGATCAGGAGCTCCATGTTCGGAGCGAGTCCGCACAGGATCGAGGTGACCAGGAAGCCGAACAGGCCGATCGTGAACATCCGGCGACGGCCGAAGTAGTCGTTGAGCGCGCCGGCCAGGATCAGCAGCGCACTGAGGGTGAGGAAATAACCGTTGTTGATGTAGGACTGGGCTTCGAGCCTGGCGAACCCGAAGATCGGGCTCTGGAGCTCCTCGCCGATCCTGGGCAGCGCCAGGTTGACCACAGAGGTGTCCAGGAACACGATGCCGGACCCCAGGACCACCGCGACCATGGTCCACCGCTGCCACGAGCTCATCCGATCCTTCGCCACGTCACCTCCTCGAGCCCAGCAACCGGCCCGCCTCGCCCCGCATTCCCTCGCTCAGAGGTACCGGCCGCACGCGTAGCACCACGTGAAGCCCCGGTCGACCGGGACCGACCTGATCACCTCGTGGCCGCTCTCGCGGAAATGCTGGGTGTTGTGCGCGCCGAGCGACTCGCAGCAGCCGACGTGACCACACTCGGCGCAGACCCGGAGGTTCCTGGTCTCGCCGCAGACCTCGCACGCCTCGGCCCGAGGGCCAGCGAGCGTCGTGGGGACGTGGGTGCAGGCGGCCGGCGCGATCACGGCGCCATCCTCGCACGCCGGGCATGCCAGGACGGCGGGACTCGTTCCACCGTACGATCGGTTCGAGGCGAGGAGGGATCGGTGACCTACGACGTGGTGGTGATCGGGGCGGGCGCCGGCGGCGAGGCCGCCGGAACGCTGTCCGCTCAGCTCGAGCGGAAGGTGGCGGTGGTGGAGCGTGATCTGGTTGGGGGGCTCTGCAGCTTCTGGGCCTGCCTTCCCTCGAAGACCCTCCTCGACGCGGCGGCCAGACGGGCCGTGGGGGCGGAGTACCCGTGGACGCGGGCGTCGGCACGGCGGGACTGGATGATCAGCCGTGAAGGCAGTGCTCGCTCCGACGACTCCGGGCACGTCCGGGCCCTGGAGGGAGCGGGCGCCGAGGTGGTTCGGGGGGCGGCTCGGGTGCTCGGATCGGGCCGGGTCGAGGTGCGACGGGACGGAGAACGGCCCAGGGCCCTCGAGACCGAGGCGCTGATCCTCGCGATCGGATCCCGCCCCGTGATCCCGTCCATCGATGGCCTGGATGAGGCCGGCTACTGGACCAGCGACGACGCCACCTCGACCCGCGACCTGCCCTCCAGCCTCGTGATCCTCGGCGGCGGGGTCGTCGGGACGGAGCTGGCGCAGGTGTTCGCCCGGTTCGGCTCGAGGGTCACGCTGATCCAGGGCTCGGATCGGATCCTCCCTCGCGACCATCCCCGCAGCTCGGCCGCGGTCGCCGATCAGCTCCGCGAGGAGGGAGTCGATATCCGGACGAACGTCACGGCCACCAAGGTCGAGCGGGGTGGACCGGGACGCCGCGTGACGCTGTCGGACGGCACGGTGGTCGAGGGCGCGGAGCTCCTGGTCGCGGCTGGCCGGCGGGCCGCGGACCTCTCGGCCCTCGGCGCGAATGAGGCTGGCGTGACGCTCGACGACCGGGGCCGCGCCGTCCCGGATGAGCGCATGGCCGTCAGCGACCGGGTGTTCGTGGCCGGCGACTGCGCCGGGGGGGCCCAATTCACCCACGTGGCCGATTACGAGGGGCGCATCGCAGCGCGCGCCGCCGCCGGGAAGGAGGTTCGCGCGGACCTGACCACGATCCCGGCGGTCACGTTCACCGATCCCGAGACGGCCTCGGTCGGGATGACCGTTGAGGCGGCCAGGGAGCGTGGGATCGACGCCTTCGAGGTCACCGTCGACTTCGCCACCACGGCTCGCGGCTTCACGATCGAGCCTCGCCGCCGCTCCGACGGCGCCATCCTGGAGGGCTCGCCCGCGCACATCACCGCGGTGGTGGACCGGGATCGAGGTGTCCTGGTAGGAGGGTTCGCCGCTTGTCCTGGGGCCGGTGAGCTGATCCACGAGCCCGCCGTGGCCATCAAGGCCCGGGTGCCGATCGACGTGCTCGCCGACACGATCCACGCCTTTCCCACCGCGGCGCGGGCCTTCGGCAACCTGATGGCCGAGGCCGTCGACCGTGTCGGCTCTCGCGAGTAGCGGGTCAGGCCTCCAGGATCAGGGTCACCGGGCCGTCGTTCACCAGCTCCACCTCCATGTGCGCGCCGAAGCTCCCGGTCCGGACGCTCGCCCCCAGCGAGGCCAGCTCGGCGGCGAACCGCTCCACCGCGGGCTCCGCGACCTCGGGGGGCGCTGCCCGGATCCACGACGGCCGCCGGCCTGCCGAGGTGTCGCCGTAGAGCGTGAACTGCGACACGACCACGATGTCGCCGCCCACGTCCTCGATCGAGCGGTTCATCTTCCCGTCCTCGTCTTCGAAGATCCGCAGGTGCCAGACCTTTCGGGCCAGCTTCGCCGGGGCGTCCTCGCGGTCGTCGACCCCGATCCCGACAAGGATCAGGAGCCCGGGGCCGCCGTCGGCCACGACGGCCCCAGCCACCCGGACCTCGGACCGGGCCACCCGCTGGATCACCAGCCTCACCGTCCCATCTTCCCGGATGGATGAACCGAGATCGAAGCGGGGGCTCTGGGCCCCCGCTTCGGTTCGACAAGGGTGGCGCCGCGGCCCGACCGACTACGGCCCGTTGATGATATTGACGCGAGGACCGTCGAAGACGCCCAGCACCAGCGTGACGATCAGCCCCGTCACGAATACCACCACCGCCAGCCGGATGAGCGTCCGCACGGGATGTTCACGGAACGACTCGACGATGCTCTTCCACGCGGGTCGCCACTCGATCTGCACGTTCATCCACCCGAATTCCTCCACCACCCGCCGTTCCTGTCCCCGTACAGTCGGAACCACGGCTGGACTCGTGTGGTCACCGCGGGCCACGGCGGATTGAAGATGAAGCTTCCCTTCCGCTCGCGATACACGTACCCACACCCACCGAAACACCCCAGGTTGGTGCTGTGCACCAGACCCTCGTAGAACCAGAAGCAACAGGAGGAGTGCGTGATCCAGAAGTCGCCGCCCTGGACCTTGTTGCCGTTGTAACACCAATGAAGGTGGCCCACGAACGCGGCGAACACCTGGCCGAAGGCGTTCACGTATCCGTAACCGTCGTGGATCGTCTTGCACGAGGTGCCACGCAGGCCCTGCCGAGCGCTTGTAGTCACGGTCGGCTCGCCGATCGGGCCCACGCTGACCGGAGTCGTGCAGTCCCGTGCCAGCTGCTCGGCGTCCGGATCAGGTGCCAGGCCGGACTCGTAGGCCTCAGCGGTGGCCGCGATGGCCTCCTCGCAGTCCTGCCGAGTGACCTGCTCCTGCGCGCCGACCCCCGCTGGGGCGAGCACGAGGAGCGCGACAGACGATGCCAGCACCCTCACGAGGATGCCCCTCCCGGATGGGCGCCGTTCCCCATCCGAGGCGATGCTGCTGGTACCCATGGCTCCCCCTTCCGGCCGCCCCTCCCCCGTTCGGGTCGCCACCGGTCATCGATGCCGAGCCTAGGGCGGGCATCGCCCCACGGACATCCCCCGGTCGGCCGATTCGGGCCGTTCGGCGGGTGATTTCGGAAGGCCAGTCCTCAGCCGGGAACCACGCGATAGGCGTCGAAGACGCTGTCCACCTTCTTGACGCTCTGGAGGATCCCGGCCAGGTGGGTGATGTCGGCGAGCTCGAACGTGAACCGAAGCTTCGCCACGCGGTCCTTCCCCACGGTCGAGCTGGCGGACAGGATGTTGATCTGGTGCTCGCCGAGGGCCGTGGCCACGTCGCCCAGCAACTTCTTCCGATCGAGGGCCTCCACCTGGATGGCCACCACGAACGAGGTCCCCTTCCCGGGACGCCACGACACGTCGATGAACCGGTCGGCCTGCTCCGCGAGCGCCTTGACGTTCGGACAGTCCGCGCGATGCACTGACACGCCACGGCCCCGGGTCACGAACCCCACGATCTCGTCACCGGGGACCGGGGTACAGCACCGGGCCAGGTTCACCCACAGGTCGTCGGCGCCGGCGACCACCACCGGCTTGTCCGAACGGACCGCCAGGCGAACCGGCCGTGCCGGCGGGATCTCCGCGACCTCCTCCTCCTCGTCCTGGGAGATCAGCCTGGTCAGTCGGACCGCGACCGACTGCGGCGAGACGTGGCCCTCCCCCACGGCCACCAGCATCGCGTCGATCGTGGGGTACTTCAGGTCGGCGGCCACCCGGGCCAGCGTGTCCTCGGTGGTCAGCCGCTTCAGGGGGAGGCCCTGCTTCCGCAGCTCCCGCTGGAGCATGTCCCGGCCCGTGTCCATGGCGTCCTCGCGGCGCTCCCGCGAGAACCACTGCCGGATCTTGTTCCGCGCCCGCGGCGTGGCCACTACCTGGAGCCAGTCCCGGCTCGGCCCGGCATCCTGCCCCTTCGAGGTCAGGACGTCCACGGTGTCGCCGGTCTGGAGCCGGTAGTCGAGGGGGACCAGCTTGCCGTTCACCTTCGCTCCGATGCACCGGTGCCCGACTTCGGTGTGGATGGCGTAGGCGAAGTCGATCGGCGTCGCCTCCGCCGGCAGGTCCACCACGTCGCCCTTCGGCGTGAAGCAGAACGCCCGGTCGTTGTAGAGGTCGATCCGGAGGCCCTCCATGAACTCCCGGGGATCGGCCATGTCCTTCTGCCACTCGAGCATCTGCGCCAGCCAGGCGATGTCGGAGGCGTCCTCCTTCCGTTTCCCGGACTCCTTGTAGCGCCAGTGCGCGGCGATGCCGAACTCGGCGGTGCGGTGCATCTGCTGGGTCCTGGTCTGGACCTCGAGCGGTCGTCCCTCAGGCCCGATCACCGTCGTGTGGAGGGACTGGTACATGTTGAACTTGGGCATCGCGATGTAGTCCTTGAACCGCCCGGGCACCGGCTTCCAGATCGAATGGATCGCCCCAAGCGCTGCGTAGCAGTCCTTGACCGTGTCCACGAGCACCCGGATGCCCACGAGGTCGTAGATCTCATTGAACTCCTTGCCCCGGAGCACCATCTTCTCGTACACGCTGTAGAGGTGCTTCGACCGGCCGTCGACCTCGGCCTTCACCTTCACCGATCGCAGCTGCGCGTTCACAGCCTCGAGGACCCGGGCCGTGTACTCGGTCCGCTCGTCCTCGGCCTTGCCGACGAGGTTGCGGATCTCCTCGAACCGCTTCGGGTGCAGCGTCTTGAAGGACAGGTCCTCCAGCTCCCACTTGATCTGGAAGATGCCGAGCCGGTGGGCCAGCGGCGCGTAGATCTCCAGGGTCTCGGTGGCGATCTCCTCCTGCCGTCGTCGCGACAATGCCTCGAGCGTCCGCATGTTGTGGAGCCGGTCGGCCAGCTTGATGATCAGAACCCGGATGTCCCGGGCCATGGCCACGATCATCTTGCGGACGTTCTCGGCCTGCTCCTGCTCGCGGGTGCGGTACTCGATGCGATCCAGCTTGGTGAGCCCGTCGACAATGGCCCCGACCTCGGCTCCGAACCCGGACTCGATGGGCTCGAGGGAGAGGTCGGTGTCCTCGACCACGTCGTGCAGCAGCGCTGACACGAGCGTGGTGGTGTCCATGCCGAGGTCGGCCAGGATGTGGGCCACGCCGAGCGGGTGGCGGATGAAGGGCTCCCCCGACTTCCGGAGCTGGCCCCGGTGGGACTGGGCGGCGAAGTCGAAGGCCCGCTGGACCTGGCGGACATCGGCCTTGGGGTTGTACGCCCGGACCTTGCGGAGGAGGCCCTCGACACCGCCGTCCTCCTCGGGACCCCCCGAGGAGACGAACGGTAGGCGCGAGAGGAGGCTCCCCCGCCGGTCGGGTGCCCTCAGCTCCTCCACGCGCGTCCCTCCTTCGGTCCATTGTACGGGCGGAGTGGCGCGGCGCCGGGACTCAGTAGGTGATCAGGGCGAAGAAGTCGAACCCCGAGATCTTCTCCCGACCCTTCAGGAACGACAGCTCCACCAGGCACGCGATGCCAACGACCTTGCCGCCGAGGCGCTCCACCAGCTCCGCGGTCGCCTGGGCCGTGCCCCCGGTGGCCAGGACGTCGTCAACGATCAAGACCCGCTCGCCGGGCCGGAACGCGTCGCGGTGGATCTCGAGGGTCTCGGTGCCGTACTCGAGCTCGTAGGACTCGGCCTCGGTCTCCCACGGGAGCTTCCCGGCCTTCCGGACCGGCACGAACCCGGCCCCGAAGTGGTACGCCACGGGCGAGGCCAGGATGAAGCCGCGGGCCTCGATCCCCACGACCTTGTCGACGGTCCCCCGGCCGAAGTGGACCACGATCACGTCGATCACCGAGGAGAACGCCACCTCGTCGGCCAGCAGGGGCGTGATGTCCTTGAACGTAACCCCTTCCTGGGGGAAGTCGGGGACGTCGCGGATCAGGGCCTTGACCCGTTCGAGGTTGTCGTTCATGCCTCCTCCCGAACCATTGTGGCATCCGGGGAGCGCTCGCGGGCGGTGAGGCTGGCGCCCAGGTGGTCGGCGGCCCGAGCAACGATCGGTCCAAGGACGGCCAGGGTCAGCACGTACGCGGCCGTGACGGGCGCCAGCTTGGGGTGCGCGCCGCTGGTGGCGCCCAGCACCGCGATGACGATGGAGAACTCCCCCCGGGCGGTCAGCAGCGCTCCCGCCCGGAGACGGCCGCGGACGCCGACCCCCGCACGGGTCCCCGCGAACCAGCCGGTGCCCGCCTTCGTGGCGATCCCGACCGCCGCCAGGCCCAGCGCCGGCCCGAGAACCGGCGGGATGCCCGCGGGGTCGAGGGACAGGCCGAAGAAGGCGAAGAACACGCCGCCGAACAGGTCTCGAAGCGGGGTGAGAAGCGTCCTGGCCCGGTCCGCCGCGGGGCCGGAGATCGCCAGTCCCACCAGGAACGCTCCCACGGCAGCCGAGATCTGGAGCTGTTCGGCGACCCCGGCGGCCAGCAGCGCGATCCCCAGGATCGAGAGGAGCAGGGTCTCGTCGGAACGGCTGAAGATCACCCGGCTCAGCGCCGGGCCGAACCGCACCGAGAAGCCCAGGAAGGCCGCAGCGACCGCAACAGCAGCGGCCACGGTCACGATCGCCGACGCGAAACCGACGCCCAGGAGGAGCACAGCGACCACGGGCAGGTACACGGCCATGACGAGGTCCTCCATGACGAGGATCGACAGCACCGCAGGGGTCTCCCGGTTCCCCACCCATCCCATATCCGCGAGGAGCTTGGCCACGATCCCCGAGGACGAGATGTACGTCACGCCGGCGAGCAGGATCCCCGAGACCGGGTCCCACCCCAACAGGAACCCGGCCGCCAGACCAGGCGCCGCGTTCAGCACCAGGTCCACCACACCGGCAACCGTCCCTGTCCGCAGCCCGTTGATCAGTTCCCGGCCCGTGTATTCAAGGCCGAGCAACAGGAGGAGAAGGATCACCCCGATCTCCGCACCGATCTCCACGAACGCCTCCGCGGTGACCACTGGGACGAGGCCGCCCTCGCCGAAGGCCAGCCCTGCCAGCAGGTAGAGCGGGATCGGCGAAAACCCGAACCGGCCGGCCAGGCGAGACAGCAGCGCGAGCCCGAGGATGATCGCTCCCAGCTCGAGCAGGAAGAGCGGGTCCGGCACGGCTACGCCGCGCGCAGCCGCACGGAGAGAGCCTCGATCCCCCTGGGGGTCCCGACCACCAGCAGGGTGTCACCCGCTCGGAATGAGAAGTCGGGCCCCGGCGCGGGGAACGCCTCGTCTCCGCGGATCACCGCAACGATGGAGACGCCTGTTCGGGTCCGAGCCTCGGTATCGCCGATGGTCCCCTCGGCGAACGGACTGTTCGAGGGCAGGGGGAGCCAGTCGATCGCCAGCCCCTCGACGTTCTGGAGATGTTCCAGCTGCTCGGCCACCCTGGATCCCCCCAGGAGCTCAGCCAGTGTCCGGCTGTCGTCGGGATCCAGAGCGATGATCTCCCGACACGTGTCGGGGTCGTCCCGGTCGTACACGAGCAGCTCCCGCCGGCCCGTCCGATGGTGCACGACCACCAAACGGGAACCCCGTGACGTCCGGAACTCGTACCGCAACCCCAGGCCGGGGAGCCGAGTCTCCTCGACCTCCCCCATCTACCGCCGCTTCCGCTTCGACCGCGGCTTCTTCTTGGGCTTCCGCCGGACCTGCTGGGGCCGCGGCGCGGGCCTGGTCGCCACCGGGGCGAGCTCTCGCTGCTCGGTCTCGTCGGGCTCGGCCGCCAGGGCCGGCCGTGCGGTCTCTCGGCGGAGGGCCCGCTGGCGGATCTCGGTCATCTTCGGCTCCCGCTCCTTCAGCACGACCAGGAGGGGCGCGGCGGTGAAGATCGAGGAGTACGAGCTGGCGGCCACCCCCACCAACAAGGCGAACGCGAAGTCCTTCAGGGTGTCGCCGCCGAAGAACAGGAGCGCCGCGATCGGGACCAGCGTGGTCAGGCTGGTGTTCACCGATCTCATGACCACCTGGTTCATCGTGATGTTCACCGCGCCGGCGTAGGTCTCCCGGGCCACCAGGGCCGGGGACTCGGTGTTCTCCCGGATCTTGTCGAAGATGACCACGGTGTCGTACAGCGAGTACCCCAGGATCGTCAGGACCGCGATCACCGTCTCCGGGGTGACCTCCCGGCCCGACAGCGCGTAGATACCCGCGGTGATCACCAGGTCGTGGAACAGCGCCGCGAGCCCGGCCACGGCCATCTTCCACTCGAACCGGAACGAGATGTACAGCACCACGAGGGCGATCGAGATCAGGAACGCGATGAGGGCCTTCTGGGAGATCTGCTCGCCCCACTGCGGCCCGATCTCCTCGATGTTGATCTCGTCGGGGCGGATCCCGGCCTGGTCGGCCAGGGCCCGGAGGATGGCGGTCCGCTGCCCGCCCAGCGTGCCGGTGCGGACGTTGACTTCCCGGCCGTCGATCAGCTGGACCACGGCGTCGTCACGCCCGAACGAGGCCATGGTCTCCTGGACGTCCTGGATGGCCACGCCGGCGGTGTTCGGGTACTCGAGGACCGCTCCGCCGCGGAAGGCGATGCTCAGGTTCAGCCCCCCAACGATGAGTCCGATCAGCGCCAGGGCCAGCACGACGCCGGACAGGGCGAACCACCACCGGCGCCGGCCGATGATGTTCAAGTGGAACTCGCGCTGGCCCCGGAACGTGGCGATGGCCTCGCGGACCCTCATCGGCTCCCCCCGGCCACCGGCGCCGGGGCCGCCTCCTGGGCCACGCCGCTCCGGAGTCCCATCCCCCGGAGCTCCGACAGCCGTCGGCTCCGGGCGATGAGGAATACGGTGGGCCGCTTGAAGAACCACACCACGAACAGGTCGAGCAGCGTCGACAGTCCCAGCGTCAGCGCGAAGCCTCTGACGGAGCCGATCGCCAGCAGATAAAGGATCACCGCGGCCACGATCGTCACGGTGTTGGCGGCGAGGATGGTCCGCCAGGCGCTGGCGAACGCGGGCGCCACCGCGGAGCGCGGGGTCTTCCCCTTCCGCACCTCGTCCTTGAGCCGCTCGTAGAACACGATGTACGAGTCCGCGGCGATGCCCAGCGACACGATGACTCCGGCCACGCCGGCCAGCGTGAGGCTGTATCCGGCGGTCCTCCCCAGGATGGCGATCAGGGTCAGCGCGAACAGGCCCCAGATGGCCATCCCCAGCCACGTCACCACGCCGAGCAGCCGATAGTAGAAGGCCAGGTAGAGGCTCAGGAGGATCAGCCCGGCCACCCCGGCCAGGATCCCCTGCCGCAGCGACTCGCGCCCGAGGGTGGCGCTGACCGTCTGGACCTCGGACTGCTCGAGCTCCACCGGCAGGGCCCCGGTCTGGAGGACCACCGCGAGGTCGCGGGCCTCCGGCTCGGTGAAGTCGCCGGTGATCACCCCGGTTCCCCCGGTGATCGGCGACTGGACGCTCGGCGCCGATTCGACTCGCCGGTCCAGGACGATGGCCAGCTGGCGGTCGTCGGCCGGGTCGTTCGGGTCCCCGGCCAGCTCGGTGGTGATCTCCCCGAACCGGTCGCTCCCCTCGCTGTTCAGCTCGAAGTCGACCCGCCATCCCGGGGTGTCGCCCGGCTGGGTGCTGACGGGGTCCTGGAACGACGCCCTGGCCTCGGTGATCGCGTCGCCGGTCAGCAGCACCTCGCTGAGCCGGTACAGGGTGGGGTCCTGTCCCTCAGGACGGTTCGCGTCGGCGAATACCACCTCTTCGTTTTCCGGCGATCCCGGCGTGATCTCGGTTCCCTCGTATTGCTCGCTCCCCGGCGGGACCGTCTCCAGGACCTCACGGAACTCGAGCCGTGCGGTCCGCCCGAGCAGCTCGAGCAGCCGCTGCTGGCTCCTGCCGCTGGCCCGCGGGATCTGGACCTGGATGTTCAGCTCCCCCTGCCGGGTGATGTCAGGCTCCGCCACCCCGAGGCGGTCCACGCGCTCGCGGATGGTCTCCAGAGCCCGGTCGATCACCGGCGAGGGGGTCCCCGGCGGTGCGGTCAGCACGACCGAGACGCCCCCGACCAGGTCCAGCCCCAGCTGCGGCGCCAGGCCCCAGGCCAGGAAGCCCGTGGCAGACAGCGCCACCAGGATCAGCACGAAGACGATCGAGGTCACCAGGCTGCGGACCGACCTCACAGCAGGGACGCCCCGTTGATGTCGAGGTGGAAGGAGCAGTCGAGCTGCTCGGCCGCCCGCCGGCACATCATCATCCGGCCGAGGAAGATCTCGAAGTACTCCATCACGTGGGAGATCGAGGTGTCGATCTTCAGCTCGAGCGTGATGGTCTTGGCGTCGGCATCGACCCGGAGGAACGACTGCTCTGCGGCGTAGTTGACCCGGTCGTGGATATCGAAGTCGATCTGGGCCGTCTTCCGAACCCTGGACCGATGCACGTCGGACTTGTCGGCGAGGATGACCGCCGCCGCGATCGGGCCGGCGCCCATCCCGTCGTCTTCCTCGTGGTTCCCGACCGCCGAGAGCACATACCCGAGGTCGGCCGGCGGGAGCCGGTCCGACAGCACATGGTGTACCAGGACCGCGCCGGTCTGGCCGTGGCCCCATCGGGAGATCGCGTTCCCGATGTCATGCAGATAGCCGCCGACGGCCGCCAGCTGGGCGTCACGCTCGCCGAAACCGAGCCGGCTCATCACGTTGTAGGCGATCCGGGCGGTCAGGTTGGCGTGGCGGAACCCGTGCTCGGTGAATCCCAGACCGTCCATGACCCGGTCGGCAGCAGAGATGTACGCGGAAAGGACGGGGTCCTGCTGGACGTCTTCGAGGGTGAGCGAGGCCGCGTCGTCCCGCTGCGGCGCCTCCTTCGTCACGACTCCTCGCTCGCCTCCTGCTCCTCCAGGTCCTCCTGGACGAACTTGCGGGCGATGGCCTGCTTCAGGAACCGGACCCTGGTCCCCGAGCCCACGTCGAGCGTCACGCTCTCGTCGTCCATGGCCTGGATCGTTCCGAACATCCCGCCGATCGTGACCACCTCGTCGCCCACGGCCAGGCTGCCCACCAGCTGGCGCTGCTGCCGGGCTCGCTTCTGCTGTGGTCTGATCAGCAGGAAGTAGAAGATGGCCACCATCAGCGCCAGGGAGATCAGGAATGTCACGTTCCCGGACTGCTGGGCCAGCACGGATGCGGTCATGTGTGTCCCCTCCATGAGAAACGGCGGCTCGGCCGCCGGTCGGCTCCCCATAGTATGGCGCCTCCCTCGGGCCGACAACGAGGTGCCTCGTCGGGGCTACGGGCCTCCCTGATCGGAGCCGATACCCTGATCGTATGGAGACCGCCGCAACCCTTTCGCGGCCCCGGTGGCGGGGCCGGCTCCACCAGGCCGCCTTCTTCGTGTCGGTCCCGGCCGGGCTCTCCCTGATCGCGGTGGGGTCCACGGCCGCCGCCCGGATCGGGGCGGCCGTGTATGCCGCCAGCCTGACCGCGATGTATGCGGCGAGCGCGGCGCTTCACAGGATCCATTGGAGCCCCCGGGCGCTCCGCCGGATGCGGCACCTGGATCACTCGATGATCTTCGTGATGATCGCCGGGACGTACACCCCGTTCGCGCTGCTGGCCCTATCACCACCCTGGTCGACCGTCGTCCTGGCGGCGGTGTGGGGCGGCGCCGCGCTCGGCGTGGTCGTCCGCATCGCATCGGCGCGCTTCGGGTTCCTGCAGGGCACGCTGTACATCGTGCTCGGCTGGATCGGGGCCATCGTCCTTCCGTGGGCGATCGGGAACCTCGGCGTGGTTGGCACCTCCCTCATGTTCGCCGGTGGACTCTCCTACACGGTGGGCGCCGTCCTGTTCTGGCTGCGGCGCCCAGCGCTTCGTCCCGAGGTCTTTGGCTACCACGAGATGTGGCACGTCCTGGTGGTGGCGGGCAGCCTGTGCCACTACGGCCTGATCCTGTACCTGGTCCTCCGGGTCTGACGCCTAGACCAGGCGGCCGTCGGGCGCTGTGCCCAGGTGACGGTACGCGGCCTCGGTGGCCACCCGCCCCCGAGGGGTGCGCTGGAGGAACCCGATCTGGAGGAGGTACGGCTCGTAGACCTCCTCGATCGTCCCGGTCTCCTCTCCCACCGCGGCCGACAGCGTTGACAGGCCCACCGGGCCTCCGTCGAACCGCTCCACCAGCGCCGACAGGATCGCCAGGTCCAGGCGGTCCAGGCCCCGCTCGTCGACCTCGAACAGCGCCAGGGCGTCGGCGGCTGCCTCAAGCGTCACCCGGCCGTCGCTCCGGACCTGGGCATAGTCCCGGACCCGGCGGAGCAGGCGGTTGGCGATCCGCGGGGTCCCTCGGGAACGGCGGGCGATCTCCTCGGCGCCCTCGCCGTCCACCTCGACCTCGAGGATGCCGGCCGAGCGCCGCACCACCATGGCCAGCTCGCCCTCGTCGTAGTAGTCGAGCCGGGGGGTGAACCCGAACCGCTCTCGGAGCGGCAACGTGATCAGCCCGAGCCGAGTGGTCGCCCCGACCAGCGTGTAGCGGGGAAGGTCCAGCCGGATCGTCCTGGCCGAGGGCCCCTTGCCGATGACGACGTCGAGCTTGTAGTCCTCCAGCGCCGGGTACAGAACCTCCTCCACGGCCCGGGGCATCCGGTGGATCTCGTCGATGAAGAGGACGTTGCCATCCTCGAGGTTCGTCAGGATCGCGGCCAGGTCCGCGGTGCGCTCCAGGGCAGGGCCGCTGGTCTGCCGCATGCCGACGCCCATCTCGTTGGCCACGATCCCGGCCAGCGTGGTCTTCCCCAGACCCGGCGGCCCCGAGAACAGGAGGTGGTCGAGGGGCTCCTCGCGCTCGCGGGCGCCCTGGATGAGCAGCGCCAGCTGCTCCTTGACTCGGTCCTGGCCGACGAACTCGCCCAGCCACTTCGGGCGGAGGGCCGCGTCGAAGTCGTGATCGGCCTCGTCCGGTGCGAGGAGGCGGTCGTCTTCCACGCTCACCGCGATCCCACCCGCTGCAGCGCGCCCCGGAGGAGGTCCTCCACCGAGCCCTCGGCACCGTCGAGGCCGGCCAGCGCCTCCTGGACCTCCTGGACCGACAACCCCATGCCCATCAGCGCCTCGCGCACCTCGGACAGGGGGCTCTCCACGGGCAGGTCGACCTCGCCGCCGAGCCGCTCCTTCAGGTCGAGGACGATCCGGGCCGCCACCCTCTTGCCCACGCCGGGCACCACGGTGATCGCGTCGGCGTCCCCCTCGAGCAATGCCCGGCGGAGGGCCTCTGGCGACAGGACCGACAGGACCGCCAGGGCCAGCTTCGGGCCGACTCCGTTGACCCCGATCAGGAGCGTGAACAGGTCGCGCTCGGCGGGCGTGGCGAAGCCGAAGAGCGACAGGGCGTCGTCACGCACGTGGAGGTGGGTCAGGACCCGGACCCGTTGGCCGGTCGGTGGAAGGCCGCCCAGCGTCGTGGCGGAGACCAGGAGCTCGTAGCCCACGCCACTGGCGACCACGACCACGCGGCCGGGGCCGCGCTCGGCCACGGTGCCGTCGATGAGCGCGATCACCGGGCCGCCGTCCGAAGCGCCCTCGACTGTGCGAGGTGGCACACGGCCACGGCCACCGCGTCGGCGGCGTCGGCCTCCCTCGGCAGGTCGGCCAGGCCGTGGATCCGCTCCAGCGCCGTGCGAACCTCGCGCTTGCCGGCCGCGCCGTTCCCGGTCACGGCCAGCTTCACCTCGAGCGGGGCGTACTCGAACACGCCGACGCCGGCCTCGGCCGCGGCCAGCAGGACCACTCCGGTGGCTCGGGCCACTCCCATGGCACTCCCCACGTTCCGCCCCCACAGCAGCCGTTCCACTGCAACGGCCTCGGGGCGATGCGCCAGGACGGCCTCCGACACCGCCCGGTACACGGCCCGCAGCCGTTCCGGCTCCGGAAGACCTGCACGCGTGCGAACGGTGCCGGCGCTGACGACCCCCGCCCCGCCGCCGGGACCGCCGGCAACCACGGCCAGGCCCGTGGCGGCCACGCCGGGGTCCACGCCGATCACCACCCGGTCGAACATGTGTTCAGCCTAGGCGGCCGGGACGAGCCCTTCAAGGATGACACGCGTGGAATTTAGACCGAACCGAACGGCCGCGGCCACCCTCAGCCGGCGACTTCGGCCAGGACCTCGTCGGGCACGTCGAAGTTGGCGTGGACGGCCTGGACGTCCTCGAGGTCATCGAGGGCCTCGATCAGGTTCAGCACCTGCCGGGCCTGGCCGCCTTCCACCCGCACCGTGGCCTGGGGCACCATCAACAGCTCCGCCGAGGCGAGCGGCACGCCGGCGCCGTCGAGCACCGTCCGCACCTCGGCCAGGGAGTTCGGCTCGGTGGTGACCCGCCATTGGTCCCCGTCCTCGGCGAGGTCCTCGGCGCCGGCCTCGAGCGCCAGCTCCAGGAGGCGATCCTCGTCGGGCGCCCCGTCGCGATCGATCAGGATCACGCCCTTCCGCTCGAACTGCCAGGCCACGCTGCCGGGGTCGCCCAGGTTGCCGCCGAGCCGCGTGAACGTGTGCCGGACGTCCTGGCCGGTCCGGTTGCGGTTGTCGGTCATGGCCTCGACCAGGACCGCCACGCCGCCGGGCGCATACCCCTCGTACGTCGCCGGCTCGTACCGGACCCCCTCGATCTCGCCGGTCCCCCGCTTGATGGCGCGCTCGATGGTGTCCATGGGCACGGAGAAGTCGCGGGCCTTCTGCACGGCCGAGGCCAGCGTGGCGTTGGTCTCGACGTTCCCGCCACCCTCGCGGGCCGCCACCTCGATCGCCCGGAGCAGCTTCGCGAACACCTTCCCCCGGCGCTGGTCGGTGGCGGCCTTCTTGTGCTTGATCGAAGACCACTTCGAGTGGCCGGACATCAGCCCACCTTCTCCAGGAGCCGGCGGTGGAGCTTCGTTTCCCCGGCGAGCTCGGGATGGAACGCCGCGGCCACCAGGTGGCCTCGCTCCACCGCTACCGGCCGGCCGCCGAGCTCGGCCAGAACCTCGACCCCCTCGCCGACGTCCTCCACCACGGGAGCCCGGATGAACACGGCCAGGAGCGGCTCGGTCTCGCCGCGGACCGCAACGTCGGCCTCGAACGAGTCGACCTGCCGCCCGTACGCGTTGCGGGCCACCGTGATGTCGAGGATCGACAACAGCGGCTCGCCGCCCACGACCTCGGTGGCCATCACGATCATTCCGGCACAGGTCCCGAGGATCGGCATCCCGGCCCGGGCCCGCTCCCGGATCGGCTCGACCAGCCCGTACCGCCGGGCCAGGCGCCCCATCGTGGTGCTCTCGCCCCCCGGGATCGCCAGGCAGTCGACCTCGGCCAGCCTGTCGGGCGTGCGCACCAGAACGGGGCTGGCCCCGAGGTCGGCCAGCACCGCCGCGTGCTCCCGCACGTCGCCCTGCAGGGCGAGAACGCCTGCCTTCATGGACCTCATGATAGCGAGGCAGCCTTCGGCATCACCGGCCGCGATACGCTGTGGGGGCCATGCGCATCTTCTCGGGGATCCAGCCGACGGGACGGAAACACCTGGGCAACTACATCGGGGCCATCCGCCAGTACGTGGAGGGCCAGGACCGCGGCGACGCCATCTATTGCATCGTCGACCTCCACGCGATCACGGTGGCGTACGATCCGGCCGAGCTTCGGGACCGGCTCTACGACACCACGGCGATCCTGCTGGCGGCGGGGCTCGATCCGCAGCGGTGCATCCTGTTCCGCCAGGCCGACGTGAAGGAGCACACCGAACTCGCGTGGCTGCTGGCGAACGTCACCGCCTACGGCGACCTCACCCGGATGCACCAGTTCAAGGAGAAGTCGGCCGAGCAGCGGGAGTTCGTCTCAGCCGGGCTGTTCCAGTACCCGGTCCTGCAGGCCGCCGACGTGCTGGCGTACCGGACCGACGAGGTGCCGGTCGGTGAGGACCAGAAGCAGCACATCGAGGTGATGCGAGGCATCGCCGAGCGGTTCAACGCCCGGTTCGGGGAGACGTTCGTGGTCCCTTCGCATCGGATCCCCGAGGTCGGCGCGCGGATCATGGACCTCCAGAGCCCGGAGCGGAAGATGTCAACCACCGGCGCCACGGAGCTCGGCACCGTGTTCGTGCTCGACGAGCCGGACCGGGTGGTGAAGAAGTTCAAGAGCGCCGTGACGGATTCCGGGACCGAGATCGTGCGCCGGCCGGACAAGCCGGGGATCTCGAACCTGATCGAGATCCTCGCCGTGGTTCGCGACACCACGCCCGACGCGGTGGAGAAGGAGTACGCCGACGCCGGCGGCTACGCCGGATTCAAGGAGGATGTTGGACGAGCGGTGGCCGACTACCTCGCGCCGGTGCGGGAGCGCTTCGCCGAGCTGCGCCCGAACGAGGCGGGGCTCGAGCGGATCCTGGCCACCGGTGCCGAGAAGGCTCGGGCCATCTCGTCCGAGACCGTGACACTGGCCCGTCGCCGGATGGGGGTCGGCCCGCCGGACGGATGAGCGAACAGCGGCCGGTCTCGGCCGAGCGCCGCTCGGGCTGGTTCGCCCGCGGGTACGAGCGGCGAGGGCGAAAGGTCGAGGCGACCGATCGGATCCGCCGGATCCGGACCCGCGTGGCCGGCGGCGCCCGGGGCCGCGTCCTGGAGATCGGCGCCGGGACCGGCTTCAACTTCCCCTACTACTCCGACGAGGCAGTGGTGGTCGCCGTCGAGCCCGACCCGGAGATGCGCCGCCTGGCCGAGCCCCGGGCCCGGGAGCACGGGATCGACCTCCGCGCGGCTCCGGCCGAGCGGCTGCCCCTCGGGGACGGCGAGTTCGACACGGTGGTCTCGACCGGGGTCTTCTGCTCGGTCGACGACCCCGAGGCCGCGATCGCCGAGGTCCACCGCGTGCTCCGCCCTAGCGGGGAGCTCCGGTTCAGCGAGCACGTTCGGGGCCGGACCGCCACCCGACGCGTGATGCAGCGCTCGCTCGATCCGCTTCATTGCCGGCTGTTCAAGTGCCACATCGGTCGAGACACGATGCGACTGCTGGGCGAGGCCGGCTTCGAGCTCGTCGAGCTCGAGAACCCGAGACACGCCGACGTGCTCGGCGTGGCTCGGAAGCGCTAGGGCTACCAGCCGCGGGTCTGGAGGAGGCCCTCCTCGCCCAGCTCGGCGATGTCCAGCCCACGCATCGGCTCGCCCAGGCCGCGGGACACCTTGGCCAGGATCTCGGGGTCCTGGTAGTAGGTGGTGGCCTCGACGATGGCCCGGGCCCGCGAGGCGGGGTCGTCGGACTTGAAGATCCCCGAACCGACGAACACCCCGTCGACCCCGAGCTGCATCATCAGTGCCGCGTCGGCCGGGGTGGCCAGGCCGCCGGCGGCGAAGTTCACCACGGGCAGCGAGCCGGTCGACGCTACCTGGCGAACCAGCTCCAGGGGCGCACCGAGCTCCTTGGTCGCCGACACGAGCTCGTCCTGCCGCATCCCCTTCAGCCGGGCCATCTGCGAGGTGATCGTGCGGACGTGGCGGACGGCCTCCACCACGTTGCCGGTGCCGGCTTCGCCCTTCGTCCGGATCATGGCCGCGCCCTCGCCGATCCGACGGAGGGCCTCGCCGAGGTCGCGGGCGCCGCACACGAACGGCACCGTGAACCCCCACTTGTCGATGTGGTGGGCCTCATCGGCGGGCGTGAGGACCTCGGACTCGTCGACGTAGTCGGCGCCGAGCGCCTGGAGGATCTGGGCTTCGACGAAGTGACCGATCCGGCACTTGGCCATCACCGGGATCGAGACAGCGTCCATGATCTCCTGGACCTTGGTGGGGTCGGCCATGCGGGCCACGCCGCCCTCGGCCCGGATGTCGGCGGGGACCCGCTCCAGGGCCATCACCGCCACGGCCCCGGCCTCCTCGGCGATCGTGGCCTGCTCCGCGGTGGTCACGTCCATGATCACGCCACCCTTGAGCATCTCGGCCAGCCCGGACTTCACCCGGAAGGTCCCGGTCTCCCTGTCCATCGTGCTCCTCCCACGCCGGGCGCCGCGCGCCCTGCCTGCCAGGATACGGCGAGGAGGGCCGGAGTGTCCGGACCGCTAGAACGACGGTGGGGCCGGGGCGTCCGTGGGGAACAGCTCGACCCAGGTCTGTCCCGGCGCCAGCGGGATCTGGTTGCCCCGCCGGTCGAGGAGCTCGATCATCTCGTCCTCCGAATCGCGGCTCCATTCCCCCTCGATGACCCGGCCGTTCCGGAACACCAGGAGGTCGCCCTGACCGAACACGTCGAAGTTGGAGGCCGGGTTCCCAGCCACGTCGGTGATCCTGGTGGTCTCCCGGTCGACCAGCATGACCACGACGTTCGCGGCCGTCACCGGAGTGCCATCCTCGAGTCGGTGGAGCGTGTCGTCGTGGAACCGGAGGTACAGGTCCTGATTGTTCCGGTACTTCCAGAACACATTGGCCGCCGGCGAGAAGTTCAGGTTGAGCTGCCGCCCTCGACGGGAGTCCTCGGGGACCTCCTCGTCGAAGGAGAGAGCCTCCCCCGGCGGCTCGCCGTTCGTCCCGCCGAAGTCACGCAGGGTGTCGGTCGAGGTGAACACGTCATGGGGCGCCTCCCGGCTCTCGTCGCGGGGGCAGGTCTCCTCCTCGAAGTTGCAGTTGATCTGCTCGATGCCGGCGTCCTCGATCGCATCGATCACCGCGTCGACCCCACCCGAGTGGACGAACAATGGGTCGCCGAACTGGGTGAGGACGTCGGGATCGACCGGGCGCGAGCTGCGGATCGGGCCGACCCGGTCCGCGTCGCGGCAGTGGTACAGCGCGATGAAGCGGGAGATGCCACCTTCGGCCTCCTGCTCGTAGATCACGTCGGCTTCGGCCAGGCCCATCTGCGGGCGAGCCTCCGGCGAGTTCTCGATCTTCACGGCCAGGACCCGTCGATCCACCAGCGAATCGTCGTCGGCCTCCAGCCCGGTCAGCGGGCACCTCGCCGTCTCGCTGACGAGCGGGATGTCGATGATCGGCTCCCCCGCCTCTCGGGTGAGCAGGCGGAACCCGACGAAGGCCCCACCCAGCAGGACCAGGACCGACAGGATCCCAATCACGGTCTTTCCACGGCTTGTCACGGGCGTCCTCCTACGACTGGTTTTTGAGTCTCGGGGAAGTTGACGATCCCACGAGCGGGGATCGGGACAGCAGTCTACATCTCTTCGAGGGCCTTGATCCGCTCTTCGATCGGCGGATGGGTGGAAAACAGCCGCTCGACCCGGCTGTGGCCCTCGCCGACGGCACGGGACGGCTGGCTGAACCACAGGTGAGCCGTGGCGTCGTTCGCCACCCGCATCGTGTTCGACGAGGCAGCGATCTTCCGAAGGGCCGCGGCCAGGCCCGGCGGGTACCGCGTCAGGAGCGCGCCGTCGGCGTCTGCGAGGTACTCCCGGCGCCGGGACACCGCGAACCGGATCAGCTGGGCCGCCAGCGGCGCCAGGATCATGGCCACCAGCGCCAGGACCAGGAAGATGGCGTTGCCGCCGCCCCCGCCGCCGCGATCACGACCGCGACCACCGCCCCAGAACAGGCCCCACCGCATCCACCCGGCCAGGAGCACCACCACGCCGACCAGGGTGGCGGTGAGCGTCCCCACCAGGATGTCGCGGTTCTTCACGTGCGACAGCTCGTGCCCGATCACGCCCTCGAGCTCGACGCGGTTCAGGGTCTGCAGCAGCCCCTCGGTGACCGCGATCGAGGCGTGCTCGGGGTTCCGTCCGGTGGCGAACGCGTTGGGGGCCTGCTCCGGGATCACGTAGATCTTCGGCACCGGCATCCCCGCCGCGATGCACAGCCCCTCGACGATGTTGTGCAGCTTGGGGTACTCCTCGCGGGACGCCGGCCTGGCCCGGCTCACCCGGAGCACCAGCTTGTCCCCGTACATGTAGGAGGACCACGAGCCGACCGCGGCGATCCCGAGCGCCAGCACCAGCCCGAACGGCCCCGCCTGGAACAGGTACCCGAACAGGTAGCCGATCCCCGCGGCGAGCACCAGGACGCCGATGATCAGAAAGACCGAGCGCCACCTGTTGCGCGAGATCTGCTCGTACACGGGTTACAGGTCGACGGCCACGACGCCGCGGGAGTCCTCTTCGGCCTCGAAGAACTCCCGCTGCCGGAACCGGCCCAGACGGGCCACGATCAGCGAGGGGAACTGCTCGATCAGCGTGTTCAGCCGCATCACCTGGTCGTTGTAGAACTGCCGGGCGAAGGCGATCTTGCTCTCGGTCGCGGTCAGCTCCTCCTGCAACGCCAGGAAGTTCTCGTTGGCCCGAAGCTGCGGATAGGCCTCCGCCACGGCCATCAGGCGGCCCAGGCTCCTGGTGATCTCGGTCTCGGCCTGGGCCTGATCCGGCACCGAGGCCGCCTCGATGGCCCTGGTGCGTGCCTGCGTCACCTGCTCGAACAGCTCCCGCTCGTGCGTGGCGTAGCCCCTGACGCTCTCGATCAGGTTCGGGATCAGGTCGTATCGGCGCCGCAGCTGGACGTCGATCCCCGACCAGGCGTTCTCGACCCGGTTCCGGTGCCGGACCAGCCGGTTGAACACCAGGATGCCGTACAGGAGCACGAGCCCGATGACGCCGAGCGCGATCCACAAGCCGAGCATGTGTCGGCATCGTAACAGGCTCCCCCGGCTACTCGGCCGGGCGGCGGGACGCGGGGACGGCCGCGGCGGCGAGCCAGGTGGTCAGCGGGACCGCGGCCACGAGCCCGATGCTTCCGACCAGGGTGCGGATGATCTCGGTTGCCAGCACCTCCCCGCTGATCACGCCCGTCAGGGGCTGGCGCGACAGCACCAGCAGCAGGAGCACGGGCATCGACGCCCCCGCGTAGGCCAGGGCCAGCGTGTTCACCGTGGAGGCCACGTGGTCTCGGCCGATCCGGAGGCCGGCGGCCGCCAGGGATCGCCGGCTGGTCCTCGGGTTCGCCGCGCGGAGCTCCCACACCGCGGACGCCTGGGTCACGGTCATGTCATCGATGGCCCCCAGCGCCCCGATGACGACCCCCCCGAGGATGATGCCGGCCAGATCGATCCGGGCCGCGCCGATCTGCACCACCACGGCCTCCTCGCTGGCGAACCCCGACAGCTCGGCCAGCTCCACCGCAAGGCTGGCCAGGCCGGCCGTCAGGGCAAGCGCGCCGAGCGTCCCCAGCAGGGCCACCGTGGTCATCGTGGTGAAGCCGTGGGCCAGGTACAGGGCCAGGAAGGCGATCGCCGCGGAGCCGACCACCGCCACGGCCAGCGGGTTGCGGCCGTCCAGGACAGCGGGCAGCACGAACCACAGCAGCACGCCGATGCTGACCGCCAGCCCGGCCAGCGCCGTCAGCCCGCGGAGGCGGCCCAGCGCCACGACGGTCAGCGCGAACGCGATGGCCAGCCCGAACAGGAGCCAGCCGCGGTCGCGGTCCACAAACCGGTACTGGAACCCCGGGGGCGCCTGCGGGTCGCGGGCCAGGAGGACGCGGTCGCCCTCGGCGAGGTCCGGCGTCGACGGCGTCTGGACGAACTCCTGCGCCGCGGTGCCACCGGAATCCGGTCCCTCCTCGATCGAGAACGCCACGCGCCGGCACATCACGCCTGGCTCCGGCTGGCCCTCGCACGAGATGTCCTCGACGCCGATGACCCGGCCCGAGTAGACCTCGCTGACGAAGCCCAGACCCCGGAGGCCGGCGCGGGGCTCACCGGTTGGGCGAAGCAGGACGATCCCGATGGCCGTCCCCACCGCGAACGCAACGGCGAGCCCGACCAGGATGCGTTTCGTCCTCGTGGGGACATGCCTGCCGTACCGATGGGCCACGACGCGAGTCTGTCGGCCCGAACCGACCCGGGCAAGCATCCGGGCCGACCGGCTTGCACCTTCCAGATGAGAATGGTTATCATTCTCAGCCATGCGACGGATAGCTGCGGTGCGGCGAGCGGGCGCGGTGCTGGTCGCGGTGCTGGTCGCGGCGCTCGCGGCGGGGTGTTCGGCCTCGGGCGACGCCCCGAGCGCCGTGGCTTCCTTCTATCCCCTGGCCTACGCGGCGGAGCGCGTGGCCGGGCCAGGTTGGCGGGTGATCGACCTGACCCCACCGGGGACCGAGGCCCACGACGTGGAGCTGTCTCTGGAGGACCGCGCCGCCATCGAGGACGCCGACGTCCTCCTCTATCTCGGGGACATCGGGTTCCAACCCCAGGTCGAGGAGGTCGTCCCGGAGGTCTCGGGAGAGGTGGTGGCCGCCGCCGACGGCATCGAGCTGGCGCCACCGGTCCCCGAGGAGGAAGAGGAAGGAGCGGAGGAGGAGGGCCACGTCGAGGAGACAGCGGACCCACACGCGTGGCTGGACCCGCGGCTGTTCGCCGTCATGGTCGATCGGGTGGCCGACGGTCTGGCGGCCGCGGATGTCGAGGGTTCCGACGGCTTTCGCGAGAGAGCGGCCGATCTCCGGGCCGAGCTGGAGGCCCTCGACCAGGCGTATCGGGACCAGCTCGAAGGGTGCCGGGCCGACGTCATGGTGGTCTCGCACGAGGCGTTCGGCTACCTGGCCGAGGCGTACGGCCTCCGGCAGATCGGGCTCACCGGTCTGTCCCCGGAGGCCGAGCCGACCATCGAACGACTCGGCGAAGCCGGGGCCGCGCTCGAGAGCGGCGAGGCGAGCGCGGTGTTCTACGAGGCGGGCGGCGAGGCCAGGCGGATCGCCGAGTCGGTGGCCTCCGACTTCGGTGTTCCGGCCCTGCCCCTGGGGACGCTGGAATCCGAGCCGCCGTCGGGGGACTATCTGTCCGTGATGGAGGACAACCTGGAGTCGCTCCGGGAGGGCCTGGGCTGCGGATGACCGCGGCCATCGAGGGCCGCGGCCTCCGGTTCGGCTACGGGACCGTCCCGGTCATCGACGGCCTGGACGTGCGCGTCGACACAGGCCAGCTGGTCGTGCTCACCGGCCCGAACGGTTCGGGCAAGTCCACCCTGATCCGTCTGGTGGTGGGACTCCTCTCCCCCGATCGAGGCGACGTGGTGGTCCTCGGGCGCCCCGCCTCCGATCCTGTCGCCCGTCGATCGATCGGGTACGCCCCGCAGGGATCTCCGGGACGGATGGTGCTCCCGGTCTCGGTCACCGAGGTGGTGGCCTCGGGCCTGGTGAAAGGCTGGAGCGGCCCGCGACGGGACGGCGACGTGGACATCGCTCTGGCAGCGGTCGGGTTGACCGAGCTCGGCGCAGAGTGTGTGTTCGAGCTCTCGGGCGGCCAGCAGCAGCGCGCCGTGATCGCCCGGGCCCTGGTCGGCGACCGGCCCGTGCTGATCCTCGACGAGCCGACCACGGGGATCGACCGGGCCTTCCGACCGCACCTGGTCGGAGAGCTCCGCCGCCGGGCCGACGCCGGCGCGGCAGTGGTGGTGGTCTCGCACGATCCAGAGGACTTCCACGACGTGTGCGATCGGATCCTGTTCATGGAGGACGGCCGCGTCCGCGACGTCGGCCACGACGAGTTCCACACGCTCGAGGACGTCGGCCGGTGATCGACGTCCTGTTCACCTCCGACTTCGGCAGGCGAGCTCTGCTGGCGGCCACGGTGGTCGGGCTGGTGGCCCCGGTCGTGGGCGCGTTCCTGGTGCAGCGTCGGCTCTCGCTGGTCGGCGACGGCATCGGCCACCTGGCCCTGGCCGGTGTGGCCATCGGCGTCTTGGTGGGCGTCTCCGGCGTGGCCGGCGCGATGGTGGTGGCCCTGCTGGGTGCCGTGCTGCTCGAGGGCCTTCGGGTCCGGGGACGCCTGACCGGCGATCTCTCCCTGGCCCTGGTCTTCTACCTCGGCATCGCCGCCGGCGCCGTGGGCCTGAGCCTGGCGGGGCGATTCGACACGTCGGTCCTCGGCGTGCTGTTCGGGACGCTCTTCGCCCTGTCGTGGGCCGACGTCGGAGTGATAGCCCTCCTCGGGGCGATCGTGGTCGGGGCCGTGCTGGTGCTGTACCGACCGCTGCTGGCCGTGGCCCTCGACGAGGACACCGCCCGCGCCGGTGGACTGCCGGTCGACGCGCTGAACCTGGCCCTGGTGGCGCTGACCGCTCTGCTGGTGGTCGGGGGCATGCGAGTGGTCGGCCTGCTCCTGGTCGCGGCCCTGATGGTGGTGCCGGTGGCGGCCGGTTCGAAGGTGGCCCACTCGTTCCGGGCCACCCTGGGGTGGGCGGTTGGCGTCGGTGCCGCCTCGGCCTGGCTGGGGCTGATGGTGGCGGCGTGGCACGGCGGTCTGGTCCCCGGTGGGACGATCGTCCTCACGGCGATCGTGGCGTTCGTGGGGTTCGCGCTGGTCGGCCGGCGGACGGCCGTGGGCCACCGGCCCAGGAGGACGGCGTGACCGAGGCCGCCGCCCTCGCCACCGTGTCGGGGCTCCGGGCGACTCCTCAGCGGGTGGCCGTCATCCGGGCCCTGGAAGGGAAGCGGCGGCCGGTCACGGCCCAGGCTCTCCACGAAGAGATCCGCGGACGGGGCGGGCCCGGGCTGGCCACCGTGTACCGGACGCTCCGGGCCCTCGCGAACGCGGGGACCGCGGAGACGTTCCCCGCCGGGGAGGGCGAGGTGGCCTACAAGCTGTGCGAGGTCGATCATCACCATCATCTGATCTGCGAGCGGTGCGGCCAGGTCGTGACGATCCCCTCGTGCGAGGTCGAGGACTGGGCCTCGGCCGTGGGGCGGCGTCGCGGCTTCGCGGTCACGGGTCACCGGGCCGACGTGTACGGCCTGTGCGCGTCCTGCCGGCGACGCTAGCCGGCCACCTCGCGGTACACCGATTCGACCTCGGCGGCCACGGCGTCCCACGAGTACTCACGGGCCCGCTCCCGGCCCGCCGCCCCGAGCGATGCGCCCTGCTCCGAGTCGCCGAGGATCCCGTCGACGGCCCCGGCCACCGCCCCGGGGTCCCCCGGCGGCACCAGGATGCCCTCCACCCCGTCGCGGACCACCTCGCGGTACCCGGGGATGTCGCTGGCCACCACCGGCAGGCCCGCGGCCATGGCCTCGACCAGCACGATGCCGAACGACTCGCGACCGGTGGCTGGGGCGCAGAACACCTCCGAGGCGGCATGGTACGGGGGCAGGCGTCGGTGAGGGACGGTCCCGAGCATCACCACCCGTGCGCGGACCGCCGGCGACAGGGCCCGGATCGCGTCCCGATCACCCCCGTCCCCGGCCACGACGAGGACGGCCTCCGACCGTCGAGCCGCGATGAGACGGAACGCCTCGATCATCACCGGGAACCCCTTGCGCCGGTCGAGCCTGTTCACGAACAGGATCCGCCGGCCCTCGGGGAGCCTGGCGGGGATGGCTTCGGCAAACAGCTCGACCTCGACGCCGTTGGGGATCACCCTGATCCCGCCGCGGCCGATCCGCTTCCGGACGAACTCTGCGGCAGCTCGAGACACCGCGATGCGAACGTCGAGCCGCCGCCACAGCGGACGCAGGATCGGCCCGGCGGCGGCGAACAGCGCCGAGCGTTGGGCGAAGGCGTGGAACGTCCCCACGACCGGGCGGTCCGTGGCCCGGACCGCGAACATCCCCACCCCGGGCACCAGCGGCTCGTGCGCGTGGACGACGTCGGGCCGGAACGCCCGCAGGGCGTCCCGCACCCGGCCTCGAGCGCGGAGCGTCGGCGCCACCGGCGCCACCGACTCGTTGTACGGGATCCGGATCGGGCGCCCCACCGAGCGGACGTATGGTTCGGCCGGCCGCCCGGTCGACGGCGCCACCACCAGGACCTCGTGGCCGCGGCCTCGCAGGCGCGCCGCCAGCTGGCGAACGTGGGTCTGGACGCCCCCCGGCGCGTCCCAGGCGTACGGACACGCCAGGGCCACCTTCATGGCGAGGCGCCGGCCGCGGCCGCCGCCGGGCCGGTGGCCCGCGCCCCCGCCCGGGACGGTTCCCACGCCGGCTGGAACATGTGCCACTGGGTCGGCGCCGCCGAGATCGCCCGCTCGAACCGCTTCGCCAGGAGCCGGGTCAGCGCGGTGACGTCGGCGCGCATCGATCCGGACCGCTCGATCTCGATGGGCTCGCCGATGTCGACCAGCCAGCCGTCCTCGAGGTCGTAGCAAGCCGCGGGGAGAAGCGGCGAGCCGGTGAACAGCGACAGCATCGCCGGGCCAGCCGGCATCTTCCTGGTCTCGCCGAACATCTCCACCTCGACGCCCCGCCCCCTCAGGTCCCGGTCGGCCACCAGCGCGATCAGCTCGTTCTCGCCGATCAGCCGGACCAGCTCCTCGGCCACACCGCGGTCGTCCTCCAGCGGGACGATGCCCATGCCGAGGGCCCGGCGGTGCTCGAGGAACAGTTGGAATAGCCGCTCCGGACGAAGGAGCTCGGCCACAGCCGTCACCGACTTCCCGGTCCCCGCCACGTAGGAGCCGGCCACGTCCCAGTTCCCCAGGTGCGGCAGCGCCAGGACCGCGCCGCGACCCGTTTCGAGCGCCCGCTCGATGTTCCCCATCCCCTCGAACCGGACCCTGGACCGGAACTCCGGGTCCGGCATCACGCGGATGCGGAACGTGTCGTACCAGTAGCGCCCGTAGGACCGGAAGGCTTCCTTGGTGGCCGCGCGCACCACCGGCGAGCCGGCCGGCCTGCCAAGCACCCGGCGGAGGTGGTCGGCCACCACGGCGCGCGGTCCCGCGGCCAGCCGGAACGCCGCCAGCGCGGCCAGGTCGAACAGGCGCCTCCCCACGAACTCGGGGAGGACCATGGCCGCGCGTTCGGCCGCGGCGAACGCCGCGTACGAGATTCGCTCGGACGCCCGCTCGTCGCGGCTCACGCCGGCTCCCGCTGGCGCCCCACCTCGACGGCCTCTCGCATCACCGAGAACAGGGAGACGGCGGACGCGGCCCACAGCGCCGGGCCGAGCGCGTCCCGCCAGGCCAGCCCCAGAACGACCAGTCCGATCCGGCTTCCCCGGGCGATCAGCGACTCCTCCACCATGAAACCGAGGCCGGTGGCCTTGGCCCGCATGTAGGTGGCCAGGTAGCCCAGCACCAGGGCGGAGAGCGCCGCCGCCGAGACCGCGGGCTCCTCGATCGTGGCCCAGGCCACAGCGGCCAGGACCACCGCGTCGCCGGTTCGCTCCGCCGCCGAGTCGGCGAACGTGAGCCGGCGGTCCTCGGTGTACTTGGCCCGACGGCCGGTGACCGTAACCGCTGCCGCCGCAACCGCGGTCGCCAGCGCGGCCAGTGGCCATCGATCCGTCAAGACCAGGGCTGCTGCGGCGCCGGCTGCGAGCAGGATCGCCGCCAGGAGGGCCACGCCCACCGCGGGCCGGTCGCGGGGTTCCATGGGCCACCGAGCCTAGCAGGGGCCCTGCCGCCGCCGGGGGCTCGTGGAGCCCGCGCTAGAATCGGGGCTCGTCCACCGATCCGGGAGCCAGCGTGAAGACCTACGACCCCAGCAGCATCCGCAACGTCCTCCTCGTCGGGCACGGCGGGTCCGGGAAGACCACGCTCGCGGAGGCCCTGCTGTTCCTCGGCGGCGCCGTCACCCGCATGGGTACCGTCGAGGACGGCAACACCACCAGTGACTTCGAGCCGGAGGAGACGAAGAGGCAGATCAGCGTGTCGCTCACGACGACACCGTTCGAGTGGCGAGGGGTGAAGCTCAACGTCCTCGACGCTCCCGGGTACGCCGACTTCATCGGGGATGTCCGGGCCGCGCTCCGCGCCGTGGACGCCTGCCTGTTCGTGGTGTCGGCCGTCGACGGCGTCGAGGTCCAGCACGAGGTTGTGTGGGAGCTCGCCGTCGAGCACGGCCTCCCCCGCGCGTTCTTCCTCAACAAGCTCGACCGTGAGCGAGCCTCGTTCGACCGGACCCTGGACGACCTGGTCCGGTCCTTCGGCTCGCAGGCCGCCCCGCTGCAGTACCCGATCGGCGAGGAGCACGACTTCGAGGGCGTGGCGGACCTGCTGTCCCGGAAGGCCTTCCGGTACCCCTCCGGCCCGAGGGGCGAGGAGGGCGAGTGGCCGGACGACATCGCCGGGAAGGCCGATCCCTACCGGGAGAAGCTCGTCGAGGCAGTGGCCGAGGCCGACGACGCGCTGCTGGAGCAATACCTCGAAGCGGGCGAGCTGGCCGAGGGGGAGATCGTCCGCGGGGTCAAGGCCGGGTTGGTGGAGGCCAAGCTGGCGCCGGTCCTGCTCGGCTCGGCCTCCAAGGGGATCGGGGTCGACCGCCTGGCCGACCTGATCGTCGACGCCTTCCCCTCCCCCACCGACCGCCCGCCGGTGAAGGTAATGACGAAGGACGGCGAGGAGGAGGAACGGGCCATCGATCCCGACGGCGCGCTGACCGCGTTCGTGTTCAAGACGATCTCCGACCCGTACGTCGGCCGGATCAACCTGTTCCGGGTGCTGTCCGGTCGGATGCGCCCTGACTCCACCGTGCGGAACACCACCCAGGGGAAGGACGAGCGGGTCGGCCAGCTGTTCACGATGCGCGGGAAGGAGCACGAAACCGTGTCCGAGGTGCCCGCCGGGGACATCGGCTCGGTGGCCAAGCTCTCGGAGACCCACACGGGCGACACGCTGGGCGACAAGGGCTCGACGGCGACGCTCCCGGCGCTCGAGCTCCCCGAGCCCCTCCACGCGGTGGCGGTCGAGCCGAAGACCCAGGGCGACGAGGACAAGCTCTCCAGCGCGTTCGCCCGGCTCCAGGAGGAGGACCCCACGTTCCGGGTCCGCCGCAGCCAGGAGACGAACCAGACCGTCCTGTACGGGATGGGCGAGACCCACATCGACGTGATGACCGAGCGGATGGCCCGCAAGTACGGCGTCGAGGTCGTGACCCATCCGGCCCGGGTGCCCTACAAGGAGACGATCCGCCAGAAGGTCCAGGCGCTGGGGCGGCACGTCAAGCAGAGCGGAGGGCACGGCCAGTACGGGATCGCCCACATCGAGGTGGAGCCGCTGGACCGTGGCGCCGGCTTCGAGTTCGTCAACAAGATCACCGGCGGCGTGATCCCCAGCCAGTTCATCCCCTCGGTCGAGAAAGGCCTGGTCAAGGCGATGGAGACCGGCGTGACCGGCCACCAGATGGTGGACCTCCGGGTCACGCTCTTCGACGGCAAGTTCCACAGCGTCGACTCGTCCGACATGGCCTTCCAGATCGCCGGCTCGCTGGCCCTGAAGGACGCCGCGGAGAAGGCCGGGGTGGTCCTCCTCGAGCCGATCGTGGA
>CALAEC010000137.1 GCA_937890785.1 uncultured Actinomycetes bacterium | reverse complement strand
TGGCCCGGGTGATCTCCACCCCGCACCGCTCGCAGATGATGCCCTTGAACCGGACGCGCTTGTACTTCCCGCAGTGGCACTCCCAGTCCCGGGTGGGACCGAAGATGCGCTCGCAGAACAGCCCATCCTTCTCCGGCTTCAGCGTGCGGTAGTTGATGGTCTCGGGCTTCTTGACCTCGCCGTTCGACCACGCCCTGATCTGGTCGCCGGTGGCCAGCCCGATCCTCAGCTCATCGAAATAGTTGACGTCGAGCAAGTCCTACCCCTCTCCTACTCGAATTCGGCCCCGGCCGGCTCCCGCCGCGAGAGGTCGATCCCAAGCTCCTCCGCGGCACGGAACACGTCCTCGTCGGTCTCGCGCATCTCGATCTCCTTGCCCTCCGCCGAGAGCACCTCGACGTTGAGGGCCAGGGACTGCATCTCCTTGATCAGCACCTTGAACGACTCGGGGATCCCCGGCTCGGGGATGTTCTCGCCCTTGACGATGGCCTCGTACACCTTCACCCGGCCCAGCACGTCGTCGGACTTGATCGTGAGCAGCTCCTGGAGAGCGTAGGCAGAGCCGTACGCCTCAAGCGCCCAGACCTCCATCTCCCCGAACCGCTGCCCGCCGAACTGGGCCTTCCCGCCCAGCGGCTGCTGGGTGATCATCGAGTACGGGCCGGTGCTCCGGGCGTGGATCTTGTCGTCCACCAGGTGCAGCAGCTTCATGATGTAGATGTAGCCGATGGCCACGGTGGTCTCGAACGGCTCGCCGCTGCGGCCGTCGAACAGCAGGGCCTTGCCCTCGTCGTCCACAGGCTTCTGACCGTCGTCGTTCGGCAGCGACGTGGTGAGGGCCTCCTTGATCTCGCCCTCCCGGGCGCCGTCGAACACCGGGGTGGCCACGTAGGCCGGCCCCTCCTTGCTGGATCCGTTCATCCTGAAGCCCTGCCGGGCGGCCCAGCCCAGGTGGGTCTCCAGCACCTGGCCGAGGTTCATCCGGGACGGCACGCCGAGCGGGTTCAGGATGATGTCCACCGGCGTCCCATCGGGCAGGAACGGCATGTCGCCCTCGGGGAGGATCTTGGCGATCACGCCCTTGTTGCCGTGGCGCCCCGCCAGCTTGTCCCCGTCGGAGATCTTCCGCTTCTGGGCCACGTACACCCGGACCAGCTGGTT
>CALAEC010000136.1 GCA_937890785.1 uncultured Actinomycetes bacterium | reverse complement strand
GAACCGCGCGGGCTGCGGACGCTGTGGATGGGGCTCCTCCGCCTGGCCGGGGCGGTGGCCATCCCCGTGGCGGCTTTCTTCCTGCTGTGGGGAACGTTCGACTTCCTCCGCGACGAGAACGCCAACCGCGTGGTCATCGTGGGCGTGGCCATCCTGGTCGGGGTCGCCGGCATCTTCGGCCTGTACTGGGCGATGAACCGGGCAGTGGAGCTGCTGCCGGAGCGGTACCGGGAAGGCGTGCGGCCGTGGGTGTTCGTCGGGCCCGCCCTGGTCATCCTCAGCGTGTTCCTGATCTACCCGGTGATCAACACGATCCTGCTGAGCCTCAGGGATTCACAGGGGAACGAGCTCGTCGGCCTCGAGAACTACGCGTTCGTGTTCTCGGACGACAGCATGCTTCGGGCCATCCGGAACACTGCGGGGTGGGTCATCCTCGTCCCCCTCGTCGCCGTGAGCATCGGGCTGGTCTTCGCCACCCTGGCCGACCGCCTCCGTCGTGGCGAGGCCGTGGCAAAGTCGCTGATCTTCCTGCCGATGGCCATCTCGTTCGTGGGCGCCTCGGTGACGTGGCGGCTGATCTACAGCTTCCGGCCCGAGGGGTTCGGCTCGAACATCGGGCTCTTGAACGGGATCATGCAGGCATTCGGCCAGGAGCCCGTGTCGTGGCTCGACGTCCAGCCCTGGAACAACCTCCTGCTGATGGTCATCATGATCTGGATGCAGACGGGGTTCGCCATGGTGGTGCTGTCTGCGGCCATCAAGGCGATCCCCGATGAGATCATCGAGGCGGCCCGGATCGACGGTGCCTCCGAGATGCAGGTGTTCCGGCGGATCACCGTGCCCATGATCCTCCCGACGATCGCCGTGGTGACCACCTACATGGTCATCAACGCGCTGAAGGTCTTCGACATCGTGTTCGTGATGGGCAGCGCCGAGACCCAGGGCACCGAGGTGATCGCCGAACGCATGATCCGGTGGTTCTTCATCCTCAACCACGACGGACGTGGGGCGGCCATCGCGGTGGTCCTGTTCGTGGCGATCGTGCCCATCATGATCTGGAACGTCCGCAGGTTCCGGGAGCAGGAGGCCACCAGGTGAGCAGCGCGCCACCGATCCCGGCACCCGTCATCCCGGAGACGGCCCGCGGGCTGGCGGAGCGGGATCGCCGAGGGGGCGGCGGCTGGCTGGTGCGGATAGCGATCCTGCTGATCGTGGTCCTGTGGCTGATCCCCACGCTCGGCGTCATGATCACGTCGTTCCGACCAGAGGAGCTGGCCGACAGCACCGGGTGGTGGACGGCCCTGGTCGAACCCTTCCGCGATGGCGCCTGGACCCTGGACAACTACCAGTTGGCCCTGGATACCGAGGGGTTCGGCAACGCCGCACTGAACAGCCTCGCCGTGGCCATCCCCTCCACGGTGATCCCGATCACCGTGGCCGCGTTCGCGGCGTACGCGTTCTCATGGATGCAGTTCCGAGGCCGCTACGTGCTCTTCGTCCTGGTCGTTGGCTTGTTGGTGGTGCCACTCCAGATGGCACTCATCCCGATCCTCCGCCTCTACGTGGAAGGGGGGCAGATCGGCCGGTTCATCGTCTTCCCGGACCTGGACCTCAACGGAACGTTCCTGGGGATCTGGCTGGCCCACACCGCGTTCGGGCTGCCGCTGGCGGTCTACCTCCTACGCAACTACATCGGATCCCTCCCCTCCTCGCTGATCGAGTCGGCGAAGATCGACGGCGCCGACCACTTCACGATCTTCTGGCGGCTGATCGTGCCGCTGTCGGTTCCCGCGTTGGCCGCCTTCGCCATCTTCCAGTTCCTGTGGGTGTGGAACGACCTGCTGGTCGCCTACGTCTTCCTCGGTGGTACCAGCGAGAGCCGGGTGCTGACGATCGCCCTGGCGAACCTGGTGGGGTCCCGCGGCGAGAACTGGCACCTCCTCACGGCCGCGGCCTTTATCTCGATGGCCCTTCCGCTGCTGGTGTTCTTCACCCTGCAGCGCTACTTCGTCAGGGGGCTCACCGCTGGTGCGGTCAAGGGCTGACGCGCCGGCGCGGCGTGGAGCGAGCGGGACGGCGCCGCTCCCCCCTCGGAAGCGGTGGCGGGCCATCGTCCTGGCCACGCTCCTGCTGGTGCCCGCGTACTGGTTCATCGTCAACGGCCTCGTCGCCACGGCCGTGGCGCCGGCTCGGGGACCCGTCGCCCTGATCGCCTTCGGGCTGGCCGTGCTGCCGTTCGTGTTCATCCTGCTGGCGTTCGTGTCGGAGCATCCGCGCGCTCCGGGGGCGGCCCTACGGGCCATGGGGCTGGCGCTGCTCGTGGGCATCCCCGCCTCGGCGCTGGCGGGCGACGGGGTCACCGGGCTGGTGGCCGGCGTGGGCGCGGGCGGGGTCGCCGCCCTCCGGGCCGATCTGGCGCACGACTGGAAACCGAGGGCCCTGGCCGTGCTGGCGATCTCCTTCATGGTGTTCGTCCTGCTCCGCACCGCCCCGGTCCTCGGCCTCCTGCTGGCCCCCGCGCTCCCCTTCACCGCGATCGGGATCGCCGACCACCTGTCGGAGCGCCGGGGCGAGCCGGCGAACGGCTCCTAGCCGGGGGGTCGAGTCTCGGCCACGTTCGGCCACTTCGACGACGAGGCTCGCGAGTACGTCATCACGCGGCCGGACACCCCGCTGCCGTGGATCAACTACCTCGGTAGCGAGGAGTTCTTCGCGATCATCACGAACACGGCGGCGGGCTACGCGTTCTACCGTGACGCCCGGTTGCGGCGGCTGGTCCGGTACCGGTACAACGACGCGCCCCTCGACGTCGGGGGGCGATTCCTGTACCTCCGGGACCGTGCCACCGGCCGGGTCTGGTCGCCGACGTGGCAGCCGTGGCGCACGGACCTCGAGCGGTACTGGTGCCGGCACGGCCTGGGGTACACCGTGATCGGTTCGCGCCGGGACGGGATCGCCTGCGACGCGCTGTTCGTGGTTCCCCTGGGCCAGACCCTGGAGGCCTGGCGGGTGCGCCTGACGAACGAGCGCGACGAACCGGCCCAGGTCTCACTGTTCGGGGCGGTGGAGTTCTGCTTATGGGACGCCTGGGACGACGCCACGAACTTCCAGCGCAACTACTCGACAGGCGAGGTCGAGGTGGTGGACGGCGTCGTGTACCACCGGACCGAGTACCGGGAGCGCCGCAACCACGTGGCGTACTTCGCATCGTCGGCCGAGGTCGACGGCCTCGACACCCAGCGGGAGGCCTTCCTGGGGCCGTACCGCGGCTGGGACCGCCCGACCTCGGTCGAGGAGGGTCGGTCCACGGGATCGATCGCCCACGGTTGGGCGCCGTGCGGGGCGCTCCGGATCGATCGAACGCTGGCTCCCGGCCAGACGGAGGAGGTCGTGTTCCTGCTCGGGTACGCCGAGAACCCGCCCGAGGCGAAGTTCGACCCGCCGGGCTCCGGCCGGCTCCGCACCGCGGAGATCACACCGGTGATCGAGCGGTTCACCCGCTCCGAGGAGGTCGAGGCCGCACTGGCCGAGGTCCGCGACGGGTGGCGAGACCTGCTCGACATCCTTCAGGTCGAGACACCGAACGGGCACGCCGACCGCATCGTCAACGTGTGGAATCCCTATCAGAACATGGTCACGTTCAACCTGTCCCGATCGGCGTCTCTGTTCGAGTCCGGCGTCGGCCGGGGCATCGGCTTCCGCGACTCCAGCCAGGACCTCCTCGGGTTCGTCCACATGGTTCCGGGGCGGGCCCGACAGCGGATCCTCGACCTCGCGGCCACCCAGCTCTCCTCCGGCGGCGCCTACCACCAGTACCAGCCGCTGACGAAGCGCGGCAACCACGACATCGGCTCGGGGTTCAACGATGACCCGCTGTGGCTGATCCTGGCCGTGGCCGGGTACGCCAAGGAGACCGGGGACCTGACGATCCTCGACGAGCCGGTCCCCTACGACAACGAGCCCGGGTCGGAGATGCCGCTCCACGAGCACCTCGGTCGCGCCGCCAGGTACACGCTCGACCGCCTCGGCCCTCACCGGCTCCCGTTGATCGGGCGGGCCGACTGGAACGACTGCCTCAACCTGAACGCGTTCTCCTCGACCCCCGGCGAGTCGTTCCAGACGGTGGAGCAGCGGGAGGGTGGCGTGGCCGAATCGGTGTTCATCGCCGGGCTGTTCGTGTTGGCCGCCGAGGAGCTGGCGGCCCTGGCACGGCGGCACGGGCGGCCCGACGAGGCTGCGGAGGCGCGGGAGGGGCGGGCTCTGATGATCGAAGCGGTCAGAGACCACGGGTGGGACGGCGCGTGGTTCCGCCGGGCCTACGATCACGAGGGCCGGGTGATCGGCTCGGCCTCCAACGACGAGGGACGCATCTACATCGAGCCGCAGGGGATCTGCGTGACGGCCGGCATCGGGCTGGACGACGGTCGGGCCGAGCGGGCCCTGGCTTCGGTGGCCGAGCACCTGGCCACCCCGCACGGCATCGTGCTCCTCCAGCCGGCGTACACGCGGTACCGGGTCGAGCTCGGCGAGATCACCTCCTACCCGCCGGGCTACAAAGAGAACGCGGGTGTGTTCTGCCACACGAACCCGTGGATCATGATCGCCGAGACGCATGTGGGGAACGGCGACCGGGCCCTCGACTACTACCTGCGGATCAACCCGTCGGCGCGCGAGGCCATCGGCGACGTCCACCGCTGCGAGCCGTACGTCTACGCCCAGATGATCGCGGGGAAGGACGCGCCCACCCACGGGGAGGCCAAGAACTCCTGGCTGACCGGCACGGCCGCCTGGAACTACATGGCGTTCACCCAGTGGATCCTGGGCATCCGCCCGGAGCACGACGGTCTCCGGATCGACCCCTGTCTCCCGTCGGACTGGGAGGGGTTCTCGGCCCGGCGCCGGTTCCGGGGGGCTACCTACCGGATCGAGGTCCGGAAGCGGCCAGGAGTCCGAGGTCGGGTACGTTCGGTCACGGTCGACGGCGAGCCGGTGGACGGGACGCTGGTCACCCCGGCGCCCGAGGGCGCTACGGTCACGGTCGAAGCCGAGACCGCCGAGGGCTAGGATGCGCCGGTGACCGAGCGGCGGAGGCGCGTGACCACGTGGCTCGAACGAGCGGCGCTCGGCGCCATCATGACCGTGGTCGCCGTGGTCGTGGAGCGCCGGCTCCTCAAGGCCCTCCGACGGCGAGGGGACCAACCCCGCCCGGCCCCGACCGGGTCGAGTGACGCCGTGCTATCGGCCGCGCCGCAAGACGTCGAGGAGTAGGCCGGCCGCCAGCAGCCCACCGAGCGCGGCGAGCACCCCGGGGACCCAGCCCGGGAGCGTCCCCAGAGCCGCAACGGCCGCGCCGACCAGCGCCCCGCCCGAGACCAGGCCGAGCGACACTCGCCTGCCCGCCCGCTGGATCTGCTGCTCGAGGTTCTCGGTCCCCTTGAACTGCACCTGCAGCCTCGGTCCCGGGCGGGCGCCGGCCAAGCGCTCCACCGCCTCAACCAGCCGGACCAGCCGGGTGCGCAGCTTCTGGCCCTCGTAGAACACCCACTTCGGGTCGAGCCGCTCTCGCAGCCGGCCCATGAAGCCCCGCATGACGAAGCCGCCAACCACCGACAGGGGATCGAGCGTCGGGTCCAGCTCGCCGACGGCCAGCTGCATCTGGGCCAGGGCCTTCCCGGTCAGCGCCAGCGACGCGGGGAGCCGAACCCCGTGCCGGATCGACATCTCGGTGATCTCCTGCAGGATCGGCCCGAGCTCGAGCTCGCGGACTGCCACCCCCCGGTGTCGGGTCATCAGGTCGCCGACCTCGGCCCGGAAGGCGTCGATGTCGAGTTCGGCGCGGTCCTGCTCCCCGGCCAGCATCAGGACCACATCGGAGAGGAAGTCGACGTCCTCGCGCCAGAACGCCATCAGGAGGAGGAGCATCAGCTGGCGCGTCTCCGGATCGACCTCGCCGACCATCCCCAGGTCGAGGAGGTAGATCCGGTCGTGCCACCACATCATGTTGCCCGGATGCGGGTCCGCGTGGAAGAACCCATCGCTCAAGATCTGCTGGTAGTAGGACTCCAGGAGCTGACGGGCCGCCTCGGTTCGGGCTTCTCCCTGGGGCGCCTCCCGGATCGGCACGCCCTGGATCTCCTCCATCACCAGCAGCCGTTCGGTGGACAGCTCGCCGTACAGCCTGGGAACGTCGAGCCGGGAGAACGGTCCCAGCACGCCGTGCATCCGCTCCAGGTTCTCGGCCTCCTGCCGGAAGTCCAGCTCGCGCCTCAGCGAGTCGGAGAGATGCTCGACGATCGTGGGCAGGTCCATCACCTGCCGGAACGCTTCCCGCTCGGCGGTCTTCTCGGCGAACAGCTCCAGGAGTCCGAGGTCCTGCAGGATGTCCTTGCGGGCCGACGGCCGCTGGACCTTGACCACGACCCGCTCCCCGTCGGTCAGCGTGGCCCGGTGGACCTGGGCGATGGTGCCGGCCGCCATCGGCTCGGGGTCGATCGACTCGAACACGTCCTCCCACGGCACCCCGAGCTCCTCCTCCATGACCTTCACCACGTCCTGCTCGGACATGGGGGGCACTCGGTCCTGAAGCGTCGACAGCTCCTCGACGAACGCGTGGGGCAGGAGGTCCGGCCGGGTGGAGAGGATCTGGCCCATCTTGGCGAAGGTCGGCCCCAGCTCCTCCATCGCCGCCCTGAGCCGGCGGGCCCGAGCGCGGACGGCGTCCTCGTCGTCCGTCCTCGTGCCGGCGAAGACCTCCTGGAAGCCTGCCCTGGCCAGGACCCGGCCGATCCGGGCGGCCCGGCCGATCAGTCGGCCCTCGACCTGGAGGCCGGCCTCCTCGGCCACGTGAGGCATCGCCGGGACCGGACGCGGACGGGTGCGGCCCGGCGTCACCGAGGGGTGGGAGGTGTTGACGATGATCACCGTGCACCGGGCGTTGTGCGAGACCCGGTTGGGCACGTTGCCGAGCAGGAACGAGGTGCGGCCGCTCATCCCGAGGTTCCCCACGATGCACACGTCGACCTCGAGCTCATCGCAGGCCCGGACGATCCCCCGGGCCGGGTCGGGGTCCACCATCACCCGGGCCTGCCCCCGAGGGCCCGCCACCTCCTCGGCCGTGGCCCGGAGGGCCTCGACGGTGTGCTCGTGGTCGGCGGCGCCGTCGGGGGCCGGGGGGACGACCTGGAGGAGGATCAGCTCGGCCGAGAAGCGTCCGGCCATGTCGGCGGCCCATCGGACCGCGTGGCCGGCGCTCTCGCTGCCATCGGTGGCGACCAGGACCTTCTGGACCAGGGCTAGCCCCCGCCCCCGGTTTCCTCGTGCTCGGCGTCGGGGGCCACCGGGGCGGCCCGGTCACCGCGTTCGTTGTCGACCAGCGTCCACAGCCACTCGCCCCATGCCCTGACGGCCGGCCACGACTGCCAGAACCCTTCGAGCGTCTGGTCGCCGAACGCCCGCCAGGCCTCCGGCGGCTTGAGGCCCTGTGACACGACCTCGAGATCCGCCACGGCGTCGTGCAGCTTGTCCTCGAGCTCCTTCACGGCCACCTCCCCTTCACCGCCGCCAGTGTAGTGGAGGGGCCCGCGGGTAGAGTGGCAAGGTGCCCAACCGACTGGCAGGAGCCACCAGCCCGTATCTCCTCCAGCACGCCGACAACCCCGTCGACTGGTACGAGTGGGGTGACGAAGCCTTCCTTCGCGCTCGCGAAGAGGACCGGCCGGTCCTGCTCTCGGTCGGCTACGCCGCCTGCCACTGGTGCCACGTCATGGAGCGGGAGTCGTTCGAGGATCCCTCCATCGCCCGGCTGATGAACGAGCACTTCGTCTGCATCAAGGTCGACCGGGAGGAGCGCCCCGACGTCGACGCGATCTACATGGACGCGGTGCAGGCGATGTCCGGCCACGGCGGATGGCCGATGACGGTCCTCCTCACGCCCGAGGGCAGGCCGTTCTTCGCCGGAACGTACTTCCCGCCCGAGGACCGCCACGGCATGCCCGGCTTCCCCCGGGTCCTCGAGGCCGTCGCCGCGGCGTGGCGGGAACGCCGCGAGGAGCTCGTCGCCCAGGGCCAGCGGGTCGTCGAGGCGATCGGCCGGGCGCCCGGCTCGTCGACGGAGCCGCTCACCGACGCGGCGCTCCGCGAGGCGCTGGCCGGCCTGCAGAGCGCCTTCGACCAGGAGTGGGGCGGGTTCGGCGGCGCGCCCAAGTTCCCCCAGCCGATCACGCTGGAGTTCCTGCTCCGCTGTCACCACCGAGGGTGGGACGGCGCCCTCGACATGGTCACCGTGACCCTCGACCGGATGGTGGCCGGTGGGATCCACGACCATGTCGGCGGGGGGTTCCACCGGTACGCGGTCGACCGGACCTGGCTGGTCCCCCACTTCGAGAAGATGCTGTACGACAACACCCAGCTGGCCACGGCATGCCTCCACGCGTGGCAGGTCACAGCACGGGACCGGTACCGCGAGGTCGCTCGGACCACCCTCGACTTCATCCTCCGCGAGCTCCGCCACCGGGACGGCGCCTTCTTCTCCTCGATCGACGCCGATTCCGAAGGCGAGGAGGGCCGGTTCTACGTGTGGGACTGGGGGGAGCTCGTCGAAGAGGTCGGTGAGGACGTGGCAGAGGCCCTCGGGGCCGGTCCCGAGGGGAACTGGGAGGGGCGGAACGTCCTGTGGCGGCCCTCGGACGAGGCCGAGGTCCCCGCGGAAGCGCTGCGGCGGCTCCTCGACGCGAGGTCTGCGCGCGTCCGTCCGGCCACCGACGACAAGGTGCTGGCGGCGTGGAACGGCCTGGCGATCTCCGCCCTGGCGGTGACCGGGCGGACACTCGGCGAGTCGACGTACGTGGACGCCGCGGCGAGAGCGGCCGACTTCGTGCTTTCGGTGCTCCGGCGCGGCGACGGCCGGCTCCTCCGAGCGTGGCGGGATGGGCGGACCAGCGGCCCAGCGTACCTCGACGACCACGCGCTGGTCGCCGCGGCGTGCCTGGACCTGTACGAGGCCACGTTCGAGGTGCGGTGGTTCGAGGAGGCCCGGCGCCTGGCCGACGACATCCTCCGCCTGTTCCGCGACCCGGACGGCGGCTTCTTCCAGACCGGGGAAGACGCCGAGCGGCTGGTGCTGCGGCCCAAGGAGCTGTTCGACACCGCGGTGCCGTCCGGCAGCTCGGCAGCGGCCGATGTGCTCCTGCGGCTGTCGCTCCTCACCGGGGAGGCCGAGTTCGAGCGGGCCGCCGTATCGGCGCTGCGCCGGGTTCACGACCTGATGGCCCGGGCGCCGACCGCGCTGGGGCAGGCGCTCGGCGCGCTGGACCGGTACGTGGGACCGTCGAAGGAAGTCGCGGTGGTCGGCGACCCCGACGATTCCGCGACCGGGGCCCTGCTCGACGAGGTGCGCCGCCGCTACCTCCCGAACGTGGTGGTGGCCGCCGCGGGGCCGAACGATACCGACGCGGCCAAGGCGGTTCCGCTCCTCGAGGCCCGTGAGCCCGTGGACGGCAGGCCGGCGGCGTACGTGTGCGAGCGGTTCGTGTGCCAGCGCCCGGTCACCGAACCGGAGGAGCTGGCGGCGCAGCTGGCCTGAGCCTCAGGCCACCCGGCCGGGCTGGCCGTCCGGGGTGGTGAACGGCAGGCCCTCGGCGACCCAGGCCTCGCTGCCGCCCTCGATCACCGAGACGTCGAACCCGCGGGCCTCCAGCATCAGCCCGGCCACCTCGCTGCGGTTGGCGGTGCGGCAGTAGATGACCACGGGCCGGTCGGCCTCGATGCCCTCGGTAATGCCGTCGAGGACCTGCTGCAGCGGGATGTGGACGGCGCCCTCGATCCGCCCGGCGTTCCACTCGTAGGGCTCGCGCACGTCGAGGAGCTGGACCTCCTCCCGCCGATCGTATGCGTCGCGTGGGGCGATGAACCCGGCCATGAACTCCATCGTATCAACGCCCTCGCGCCGCCCCGGTCCGAGCCGCGGTGAAGTGGCGGATCGAGGACGGCAGCGCCGGGAGGGTCAGCCGGGAAGCCCGAGACGCCACGGCCAGCGCCGCTCGGGCTCGCCGTCCCGCCCGGAGGCCGAACATCGCTCGGATCCGCTCCGGCAGGAGCGCCAACGTGATCGGGCGGATCGCCGCGGTCGGCGCTCGGAGCGGCAATGGGAGCGGCGGCCTGAGGACGTCGGCGACCAGGCGGCGCCCCTCCGGCGTGGCCCGCAGCTCCGGGCCATCGAGCATCCCGTCGACGTACCGCCGGAACGCGTCGAGGTCGGCGGGGATCACCGCCCGGGGGATGCCGAACAGCTCGGCGGTGTCCACGGTCTCGAGGTAGTAGCGGCGCCGCTCACCCTCCGACAGTCGCCGCACGAACCGCTCGTACACGATGAGCGTGGTGTCGACGAGCGTGGCGTTCACCCACAGCAGGAGCGCCGGGTCAGTGGCCGCGTACGACCGGCCCTCAGCGGTCCCGGTGACCCGCTCGTGGACGGAGCGGATCCCTGCCGCGGCGGCCTCGGCCTCGACGGGCGTGCCGTAGATCAGCGTCAGGCTGAGGTCGAGGGTGCGCCGGAGCCGCTCGAGGGCCCGGGCCGGGAAGTCGCTGTGGTCCGCCACCCCCGCCGCCACCAGCGGATGGGCCAGCTGCATGATCAGGGCCCGCTGGCCACCGACCAGCAGGACCCGCTCCCGGTTCACCTCGGCCATCGTGGGTGCACGCACCGTTCCGATACCGTACCGCCGTGCGGATCAGGGAGGGGCGTCCCGAGGACTGGCCCGCGGTGGCCGACCTCCTGGCCCAGCTGGGCCGGCCGGACGTGCGCGGCACCGGCGAGGAGCCGGCCGCCCGAGAGGTGTTCGAGGGGTACCTCGAGCGCCCGGACGCGGTGCTCCTGCTCGCCGAGGTCGACGAGCGGGTGGTCGGCCTGCTCGACATGGAGTACCGGGTTCGGTTGAACTTCACCGTGCCGCAGGCCTGGATCCCCGACCTCGTGGTCGCCGAGGACTCCCGCTCGGCCGGCGTGGGCCGGGCGCTGCTGGCGCGGGCCGAGGAACTCGCCCGGGAGCGCGGCTGCTGGGGGATGGAGCTGGAGTCGGCCACGTGGCGAGATCGGGCCCATGCCTTCTACGTCCGCGAGGGCTGGAACGATGCGGGCAAGTCGTTCTCGAAGCTCCTGGCCGAGGGGCTGACGTGGCCTCCGGCCCCGGCTAGCGACGCCCCACGATCACCCGGGTGACCTGAGGCCAGCCCTTGGTGCTGCGGACGTCGCGGTAGCCGGCCCGCACCACCAGCCCTCGGACCGCCCTGGCGAAGTCGGGGCTCACCTCGAGGAGGATCCAGCCTCCGGGGCGCAGCCACGCCGGTCCCTCGCCGACGGCACGCTCGACCAAGCTGAGCCCCGATTCGGTGTAGTCGGTGAGGGTGTGTTCCGGCTCGAAGCCCCGGACCTCGAGCGGCAGGTCGCGGACCTCGGGGTGCGGGACGTAGGGCACGTGTGCGGTGAGGACGTCGGTGGCCCCGCGGAGCCTCGCCGGGAGCGGAGCGAACATGTCGCCCACGTGGAAGCGAACGTTCCGGAGCCGCAGGGCGGCCGCGTTCCCGCGGGCCTGACGGATCGCCCCGCTCGAGATGTCGGTCCCGTGGACCTCGGCCCGAGGCGCCCCGGCCGCCAGGGCCAGCGCGATGGGGCCGATCCCGGTGGCCAGGTCGACGGCCACCGGCCGGGCCCGCCCTCGCAGGCGACGGAGGGCCTGCTCGACCATGAACTCGCTCGACTGGCGCGGCACGAACGCACCGGGCCTGACCCGCAGACGCAGGCCTCCGAACTCGGTCCACCCAAGGATGTGGGCCATCGGCTCACCGCCGGCCCGCCGACGGATCAGCGTGCGGTACCGGCGAACCCGGCGGCCGTCTGCCTCGTCGTCCTCGTCGAGTGCGTCGGCCTCCACGCCGAGGCACAGGGCCACGAGGACCGTGGCCTCGTCGCGCTCCCGGCCGGGGGGCCAGTGGTCGATGGCCGGCGACCGGCGGAGTCGCCGCTCCCCCTCGGCGATCAGCTCGCGCGCCGTCGTGGCCACCGGCGAACTGTACCCGGCCCCGGCGTATCCTTGGCTCCGTGGCGAACCGATCGATCCGCTCTGTCCCCGAGCGAGCCGCGGCCAAGGCCGTGACGATGATGTCCGACCGGGTCCTGGTGCGTCGCCCGGACGACGAGGGCGAGCGCCGGTCCAAGGGCGGGCTGCTGATCCCCGCGACCGCGGCCACCGTGAGCAAGCGAGGCCAGTGGGCCACGGTCGTTGCGGTCGGCCCCAACGTCCGCAACGTGGAGCCCGAGGACGAGGTCCTCCTCCTGCCCGACGCCGGCATCGAGGTGGAGATCCGGGACGAGGAGTACCTGCTGGTGCGGGAGCGGGAGATCCATGCGGTGGCCAACGAGCGGGGCGATCCGAAGACCGGCCTCTACCTCTAGATCGCCCATACTGTCGCGTCATGCGAGTGAACCGTCCCGGCGAGCCGTCGTTCGCAGGCATAGGGGCGTTCGACAAGCTCCCGTTGGTGCTGGATCCCGCGGAGCTCGAGGGCGTCGACGTGGCCATCGTCGGCGCGCCGATCGACGAGACCACCGTGGGCCGGCCGGGGACGAGATTCGGTCCGCGAGCGATCCGGCTGGCCGACCCGGCCGGGGCCGGCGACGAGCGTCCCCACATGGACCTCGGCGTCGATCCGTACGAGGCGCTCACGGTGGTGGACCACGGCGACGTCGAGGTAGTGCCGGGCGACCCCGCCCGGAGCCACGAGGCGATCCGGGCGGCGGTCGGCGGCGTCCTGCGCGCCGGTGCGTTCCCGGTCGTTCTCGGCGGTGACCACTCGATCCTCCACCCGAACGCCGGAGCCGCCGCCGACCACCTCGGCGAGATCGGCGTGATCCACTTCGACGCCCACGCGGACGACGCGGAGTCGCTGTTCGGCGTGCGCCGCTCGCACGGCACCCCGGTCCGGCTCCTGGTCGAGGAGGGCTCGGTCCAGGGCGAGCACGTCGTGCAGGTGGGCCTCCGCGGCTACTGGCCGGGCCCCGAGGAGTTCGCCTGGGCCAGGGAGCGCGGCCTGGTGTGGTTCACCCAGGGCGAGATCGACGAGCGCGGCCTCGACGACGTGGTCGACGAGACGATCCGCCGGGGCTCGGCTGCGGCCCGGTCTTGGCTCTCCGTGGACATCGACGTGGTCGATCCCGGCTCGGCGCCCGGCACCGGCGCCCCAGAGCCGGGAGGCCTCACCCCCAGGGAGCTCCTCCGAGCCGTCCGTCGGATCGGCCTCGAGGTCGACCTGTGCGGGATGGAGGTGGTCGAGGTCTCACCCCCGTACGACCAGGCCGACGTCACCGCCCTGCTGGCCCACCGAACCATCCTCGAGGTCCTGTCCGGCCTGGCCCTCCGGCGCGCGGGGCGCCCTCCGTCACCGGAGCGTCCGGGCCGCTGACAGCGGGGGCACTGGGGCTGCGCCTAGGCATCAACCCGGGGACCCGCGGTCCCCGGGCGTGCCTACCGTCCCTTCCGCTCCTCCACGGCCTGCTTGATGCTGTTGGCCACCGCCGGCATCTCGTTCTCCATCGACCGGAAGTCCCGGCCGAACATGACCACGGCGCGCATCGGGCTGGTCGCCACCACGGACGCGGTCCGGCGGACGTGCTCGAGTAGGGCGATCTCCCCGAAGAAGTCCCCCGGTCCGAGCTCGGCCACGACCTCATCGCCGTGCCGGACGGCGGCGCTTCCCTCCTCGATCACGAAGAACTCGTAGGCGAACCTGCCCTCGTCGACGAGATGCTTCCCCTCCTCGACCTCGACCTCGTCGGCCCACCGGGCCACCTTGGCCCGCTCCGCATCCGAGAGGCTCGCGAACAACGGAATCGACTTCAGACGAGCCGGATCCATCCATGCCCTCCTTCCCTGCCGGGCCCGATTCTCCCCGAACCGGCCCCGCCGGGCCAGCGCGCCGGTGTGCGCTGCTTGCGGCCACGTTCCTCGAGGCCGCTTTCGCTACGGGCCGGCCTCCGGCTGGGGCACGCCGCGGGCCAGGCTGGCGGCGATGGCCCCGCCGAGGATCAGCAGCCCGCCGACCAGAACGCCCGGGCGGAGCGCCTCACCCAGGAAGATCAGCGCCAGGACCGCTGCGGCCACGGGCTCGAGCGAGGAGATGATCGAGGTCCGGACCGCGCCCAGCCGTCGAACGCCCAGGAACAGGAGCGAGAACGCCACCGTCGTAAGCGCTCCGATGGCCAGGATCGGCACGGCCTCACCCGGCCACGCCGGCAGCCGCTCACCCGAGGTCAGTGCGACCGCCCCCTGGCCGGCGGCTGCCGCCCCGGCGATCCACATCGAGGAGACCAGCGGCGTGGTCCGGCGGACCAGCGTCTCCAGGCCGATCAGGAAGAACGAGATCGTGAGCGAGGACGCCAGGGCGAACAGGATGCCGAGCGTGGTGATGTCCAGCCCGCCGGACGAGGCCACCACCACCCCCGCACCGACCACGGCCGCGGTCAGCGCCCCGCCGACCAGGAGCCCGGGCCGGCCCATCCCCAACACCGCCGACAGCACCGCCACCCACACCGGGTACGTGTAGAAGAGGAGGGTCACGGTGGCTGCCGTGCCGCGGCTGAGAGCCAGGAAGAAGAACGCCGCCTCGACGCCGTAGCCCACCGCGCCGAGCAGGAGCAGCCGCCACCACTCGCCCCGCGCCGGTCGGAGGGACTGGCGGACCGCGACCAGGATCAAGGCGAGGAGGAGGGCCGCGGCGGCGAACCGGATCGCCAGGAGCACGCTGACCGGGACGTCGCGGAGCGCCTCGGACCGGCCGATGGTCACGATCGTCCCGAACACGACCGCCGCAGTTGCGGTGAAGAGTCCGCCCGCCACGTCTCGGCGACCTTCGACAGCCATGGCCGAGGCATGGTAACGGGCGCCGATGGCCCGGTCTGGTACGCTGGCCGGCCGATGGGCAGGGAAGTCCTGTACGAGATGTTCTACGCCAAGGCCCCGGGCCAGGAGAAGCTTCGGAAGACGGCCCAGGGCCGGCTGAACCATCTCCTTTCTCAGGGATGGCACGAGATGGCCCGCGAGACTGCCGGACCCGACGCCTTCCGGATCCGGTTCGAGCGCGAGGCCGGCACCCGGCCCCTGCCGCCGCTGCGGACGAAGCCGGAGCCGCCGCCCCGGCGGACCGGCCGCGGCGGTCCCGGCGGGCGGTACGGCGGACCGCCGGGCGGGCGTGGTGGCCCTCCGGGCGGGCGTGGTGGCCCTCCGGGCGGGCGTGGTGGCCCTCCGGGTGGGCGTGGTGGCCCACCGCAGAGCCAGCCTCAGCGCTAGCCCGCCGGAAGCTCGGGCCGGGTCGCGTGGTGGTCCGTGGCTTCCTGGAAGGCCCTCGCGGCACGGAGGATCGTGTCCTCCTCGCCGGGGCGGCCGATCAGCTGGATCCCGATGGGGAGGCCCTCCGACGAGAACCCGGCCGGCACGCTCACGGCCGGCAGGCTCGCCAGGTTCACCGACCGGGTCAGCAGCGACACCGCCCCCAGCCGCACGCTGAGTCGCCCCGCGCCGGCCTGGACCCACTCCACCCCCGCGAGCGTCGCCACGATCGGCGTTGCCGCGGCCAGCAGGACGTCGGCCTCGGAAAGGGCGGCCAGGAAGGCGGCCCGGACCTCCCCGGCCCGTGCCCGCGCAGCGGCGGTGAGGTCCTCGGGTTGGTCCCTCCCGCGCACGATCAGCTCGGCGGTGCGACGGTGAAGGAGGTCCGGCCGCTCCAGCAACGAGCCGTGGTGCTCGGCCAGCTCCGACCAGGCGATCTCATCCCACACCTCCGGGGCGAAGCACTCCTCGCCGACCACGGACGTGGTGCTGGCGCCGAGGTCCTCGAACACGTCCGCGGCGGCCATCACGGCCTCGAGCACCTCCGGCTGGAGGAACGCCACGTGGAGGCCACCCAGCGAGCCGATCGTCAGCGACTCGATCCCGCCGCCCACGTCGGAAGGGCGGGTCCCGGTGAGGATCGCGTGCACCGTTGAGACGTCCTCGACGCTCGCCGCGAGCGGGCCCACGGTGTCGAGCGAGGGAGCCAGCGGCATCACACCCTCGAGGCTGACCGTGCCGTGGGTCGGCTTCAGCCCCGTGACCCCACACATCGAGGCCGGGATCCGGATCGAGCCGCCCGTATCGGTCCCGAGCGCCACCGGGACTACGCTCGCCGCCACGGCGGCTCCAGATCCGCCGCTGGAGCCGCCGGTGATCCGACCCGGGTCCCACGGGTTCGCGGTGGCACCGGAGGCCGAGATCAGGTTCGTGGCCCCGGCGGCGAGCTCGTGCTGGTTGGTCTTGCCGATCACGATCGTGCCGGCTGCCCGGAGCCGATGGACCGCCTCGGCATCGCGCTCGGCCACCCGGCCTCGGTACGCCGCGCAGCAGCCGGTGGTCTCCCAGCCGGCCACGTCGAACAGGTCCTTCACGGCCACGGGGACGCCGTGCATGGGGGGGAGGTGGTCGTCCCGAACGACCCGGTCGGTGTGGCGACGGGCCTCATCCACGGCCTCGTCGCCATGCAGCTGGCTGAACGCGTTCGTGACGGGCTGCCAGCGTTCGGCGAGGCGCAGGGCCTCCTCGACGAGCTCGAGCGGGGAGACGGCTCGCTCTCGGACGGCCCGAGCCATCTCCAGCGCGGTGCGCATTGCCCGGAGCCTACCGGGGCGGATCAGGCGGAGACGCGCTGCTCCTCGTCGGCCTCGGCGGCCATCGGCCCCTCCGCCGGCTTCGGCGCAGGACGGGCCGACACGATCAACGCCACCGCGGTCACGATCACCGCGCCGGCGAGCAGGGTCCGCGCCGTGACGGCCTCGCCGAGGATGGCCCAGCCCAGGAAGACCGCCACGATCGGGTTGACGTACGCGTACGTCGAGACCAGAGACGTCCGCGCGGAGCGCAGCAGCCATACGTACGAGGCGAACCCCACCAGCGAGCCGAACACGATCAGGAACCCCAGGCCGAGGAGCGATTCCAGCGAGATCGCGGCAACGTCCAGATCCGCCCACTCACCGGCGACCGTGGCCGCCACGGTCAGCACCGCGCCGCCGGCCAGCATCTGCATGGCCGTCCCGACCAGCGGCCGGGCCGGCAGCGGGGCACGCCGGGCGAAGAGCGAGCCGCTGGCCCACGCCAGCGAGGCCACCAGCAGCGTCCCCACGCCGATAAGGTCGGCGCCGCCCTCGCCGAACGGGTCGGCCAGGAGGATGATCCCGCCGAAGCCGAGGAGCAGGCCCGCCGTCTCCATCCATCGAACCCGCTCACGGAGGAGCCCGGCGCGGATCGTCACCATCCACAGCGGCACGCTGGCGATGATCAGGGAGGCCAGCCCCGACGGCACCCGCTGCTCGGCCACGGAGACCAGGCCGTTGCCACCGAAGAGCATCAGCGCTCCGATCACCGTCGCCGACCGCCAGTGGACGGCCCGGGGGCGGTCGCCGGCGGCGTCCCCCCGGCGGATCGTCAGGGCATACAGGATCGCGCCCGCCACCAGGAACCGGATCCCCGCGGACAGGAGCGGCGGGATCGTCTCCACCGTGACCCGGATGGCCAAGTAGGTCGATCCCCACACGATGTACACGGCCACCAGGGCGGCCCACACCGAGGCGGGGCTGGCGTCGCGATCCCCCTGGAACGGCTCGGTCCGCACGGCCATGCGCCCGATGATACGAAACTCTCGAGGCCTTGTCGGAACGGTTTCGAAGGGGTACCCTTGGATCCGCTTGGTGATGTTCATCACATCGGGAGTGGGACCTTGGATACCGTAGCGACGCTCGATCACATCGACCGGAAGATCCTGGCCGAGCTCCAGGGCAACGCCCGGATCACCTTCACCGAGCTGGGCAAGCGGGTTGCGCTGACCGCCCCGGCCGCGGCCGAGCGGGTCCGCCGCCTCGAGGAGAGCGGCGTGATCGCCGCCTTTCGGGCCGACCTGGATCCCGCGGCGGTCGGCTATCCGATCACGGCCTTCGTCCGATGGACCTCGAACGGTCCGGACTGTGCCCGCCTGGGCGACGTGGCCAAGGAGATCCCCGAGATCGTGGAGTGCCATCGCATCACCGGGGAGACCTCGTACATCCTCAAGGTGGTGGCCCGGTCCGTGCGGCATCTCGAGTCGCTGCTCGATCTCCTGATCCCGCACGGCTCCACGATCACCTCGGTTGTGCTGTCCTCGCCGGTCGTGCACCGCGCACTGGTGCCGCCGGAGGCCGAGCCCGCCGAGCCGGCCCGGGCCCGCCGGCAGCGTTCCGCCTGAGGCCGCTGGTAGGCTCCGCCCCGTGACCGTTCGCGTGGGCCTGGGGCTGTTCACTGGGCAGATCCCCGTCGGCTCGGCTCGGACGTTCGAGCAGGAGTACCGCGACATCGTGGAGCTGTCGCGCCTGGCCGAGACGCTCGGATTCGACTCGGTGTGGGTCAGCGAACACCACGGCTCCAGCGACGGCTACCTGCCCTCGCTCCTGCCGATCCTGGCCGGGCTGGCCACGGCCACCGAGCGGGTCCGGCTCGGGACCGGCGTGATCCTGACTCCGTTCCACCACCCGCTCCGCCTGGCCGAGGACGCCGCGGCGGTCGACCTCCTGTCGGGCGGCCGCCTGATCCTCGGGCTGGGGCTGGGCTGGCGCGAGGAGGAATTCCGGATGTTCCAGGTGCCGATCCGCAACCGGGTCCGGCGGACCGTCGAGACCGTGGAGATCCTCCGCAAGGCGTGGACCGGGCGGCGGTTCGACCACGACGGCCGGGCGTTCCGCTTCGACGCCGTCAAGGTGGCCCCGGCGCCTGCGCGAGAGCCGGGGCCTCCGATCTATCTCGGCGGGTTCGTCGAGGAAGCGGTCCGGCGAGCCGGGCGCGTCGGCGACGGATACATCCGCAGCCGAGGCGGTCTCGACCACGCCAAGGAGGCCCTGGTCTGGGCCGAGGACGGCGCCCGCCAGGCCGGCAAGGACCCGGAGGCCCTCGGCTTCGCCCAGCTGCACAACGCGTTCGTGTGGGACGACGGCGACGCGTGGGAGGTGGTCCGGGCCGGCGCGAACCACCAGCTCGGGGTGTACGAGGCCTGGCGGGCCGGCGCGGACACGCCGGAGCACGACTCGCTGGAGCCCTCACCCATGGACGATGCACTCGTGCGAAAGCTCACCCCCGCCGGCGACACCCGCGAGGTGCTCCGGGCCCTCCGGCCGTGGATCGACGCGTTCGCCGACCGAGACGAGTTCCATCTGGTGGTCCGGCTCCACTACCCCGGGATGGACCTGCAGACGGCCGGCCGCTCCGTCGAGCTGTTCGGCGAGGAGGTCCTCCCCGCCCTGAAGGGCTCCTAGCCGGTCGCGCCGGACGGACGGACCCGCCGGAACACCAGCAGCGCCGCCAGACCGATCGCGGCGATCGGCACGACGTAACCGAGGGCCACGACCATCCCCGCCACGACCGACAAGAGCCCGTCGAAGGCCCGAGACCAGGCGCGGTCAAGTGCCCCCGGGACGGCGGCGCCCTCCTCGACCAGCGCCACGCTGATCGTCGACAGCGAGGTCTGGTCGCGGAGATACCGCAGCCGCCCCTCGATCTCCTCGATCCGAAGCTGGACCGCGGACAGCTCGTGCTGGATCCGGATCGTGTCGGCCACGGTGACGGCCTGGTCGAACAGGCCCAGCATCACCCGCTCCTGCGCCTCGAGATGGCGGAGCCGGGCCTCCAGGTCGACGAACTCCTGGCCGACGTCCTCGCCTCGTACCTCCTGCCCTCGGACCTCGCCCAGCCCGCGGAGGTCATTGAGCGCCTCCTCGAACACGTCCGCGGGTACGCGCAGGACCACCGTGCCCCCGCGGGCCTCCGCACCTCCGGTGGAGCTCGACACCACGAACCCCTGGTACCTGGCCGCCACCGTCGTGGCCGTGGCCATCGCGTCGCCGAGCCCGTCACGGGCCACCTCGACCTCCAGGTCCGCGGTCTTGATCACGTCCGGACCGACCACCGGCAGCTCGAGCGTGGCCGCCTGGGTGGCATCCTCGGCCTGGTCGACGGCGGCGAACGGCTCGCCGGCCGGTCGAGCGCCTCCGCTGTCGCCGCCCGCGCCTTCGACCGCCGCCTCCTCGGAGCACCCCACGGCCAGCAACGCCACGACCCCGATCCCCATCCACGTCCGCAGCATCCTCACCACCTCCCTCTCCCGTTCGACGGGTCGGCGAGCAAAGGTGTTCCCGGGTGGAAGGCGACCGTGGCAGCGGCTAGGGTGAGCCCATGACCACCGTCGGCGACATCATGACGTCGTCGCTGTTCTCGATCGAGCCCACCACGACCGTGGCCGAGGCCGCCACGGTGATGGGCGAGCGACGGATCGGCTCGGCGCTGGTGATGGAGGGCGAGCGCCTCGCAGGGATCTTCACCGAGCGGGACATCGTGCGCGCGCTCGGTGAGCACTTCGACGCGGCCGGCCACCCGGTGTCGGACTGGATGACGGCGGATCCCGTGACGGTCCCGCCCTCGACGCCGGCCCAGGAGGCTCTGGGCACCATGCTGGCCCGCGGCTTCCGACACCTGCCCGTATCGGACGGCGATCGCGTCCTGGGCATCGTGTCGATGCGCGACCTCACCGCGGCGGGCGTCACGCCGCCCGAGGACGGCTGACTCAGGCGCTGGTGGCGAAGCCCGCCCGCGGCTTCTCGGGGAGGTCCTCGGCGGCCACCTTCAGTGCGTCCCACACCGCCTTGAACACCTTGCCCGCGTAGTCCGGGGGCTGGGACTCCGCCCCGCCCATGGCCCCGCGCAGGGCGGATGCCGTGATGTCCGCGGCCTTCTCGAACAGCTGCCAGTCGATCTCCCTGGCCATCGGTCCTCCTTCGTCGCTCATTCCGAGGCGAACCCTACCGAACCCTCGGCGGTACGTCGGATGCGCCCGGGTACCATGGTTCGGAGCCCGCTCTCCGCTCGTGATCCGGCCGGGCCACCAGGAGGTGAGACGTGCGAGCCGCGCGATGGCTGCTCCCGCTGGGGGGCGCCGTCGTATTGGTCGGGCTCTTCCTGCTGCTTCGACCGACCGAGCAGCCGGAGCCGGGGGCCGCGCCCGGATCCACGGTGACTGCGACGCCGTCAGCCAGGCCGACCCCTACCATGACCCCGACCGAGTCTCCCTCGGCCCCCGATGCCCTCGAGGTGGAGATCGAGGTCGAGGAGGGACGGGTCGACGTGGAAGTGGAGGGGCGGCGACTGCCGAGCCCCGCCACGATCGCCGTGAACCAAGGCGACCGCGTCTCCCTTCGGGTTGAGGCCGACGTCACCGATCGGGTCCACGTCCACGGCTACGACCTGCTCACCGAGCTGTCCCGGGACCGCGAGGCCACGATCACGTTCCGGGCCAACGTCCCCGGCGTGTTCGAGATCGAGCTCGAGGACGCGGGCCAGCCCCTGGCCCAGCTGGAGGTGCGGTTGTGAGAAGGCTCGCCGCACCCACCGGGGCGGCGCTGCTGGTCCTGCTCAGCGCGTCGCCGGCGACGGCCCACGGGCTCGGCGGTCGGCTCGACCTGCCGGTGCCGCTGTGGCTGTTCGTGTTCGGGGCCGCGGCGGCCGTGGTGCTCTCGTTCGTGGCCCTGGGATCCCTGTGGAAGCAGCCGAAGCTGGAGGACGGTACCCCGGTCCGGCCGTTCGCGGCGCCGTTCCAGCGGGTGGTGACGGGGACGGTTCCGGACGCGGTCATGCGAACCGTGTCGGTGGCCGCGTTCGCACTCGTGCTGACCGCAGCTATCGCCGGGCGAGCCGAGCCCAGCCGGAACCTGGCCCCGGTGTTTGTGTACGTGTGGTTCTGGGTGGGGCTTGCCTTCGCCCACGCGTTGCTTGGCAACTGGTGGGCCACGCTCTCGCCGTGGGACTCACTGGCGCGGTTCCTGGGGATCGGGGAACGGCCCCGTCGCGAGTATCCCAAGTCGTGGGGCGTGTGGCCGGGAGCGATCCTCCTCACCGGGTTCCTGTGGATGGAGCTGGTCGCCCCCAGCGGAGCCGGCCCGCGCGCGCTGGCCTGGGCCATCGTCGTGTACTCGGTGCTCACGCTGGGAGGCATGGCGGTGTTCGGCCGGGAACAGTGGAACCGGAGCGGTGAGGCTTTCGCCGTGTACCTCGCCCTGCTATCGAGGCTGGCGTTCCTGGCCCGGGGGCGCGATGGGCGGGTAGTGCTCCGCCCGCCGCTGTCAGGCCTTCCGGGACTGGAGCCGCGGGCCGGCCTGATCGCGTTCGTCATGGTCATCATCGGCTCGACCACCTTCGACGGCTTCAGCGGGACCTCGGCGTGGCGG
>CALAEC010000135.1 GCA_937890785.1 uncultured Actinomycetes bacterium | reverse complement strand
GCCCCGATCTTGGCGGCCTCCCGGGTGATGGCGCCGGCGTAGTCGCGATCGGCGGGGAACCTCGCGCCGAGATAGGACTGGCCGCTGGGGCCGCCGAGGAGCTGGTCGTGGGTGGACAGCAGCTCGACCTCGCCGAGCGGTGTGACCCGGAGCTGGACGCTGGGGCTCCGGAACTCCTGGCCCATGATCCGTTCCTCGACCACGCCGCCCCGGTCCGCGAGCTTGCCCGCGTACTCGTCGAACGTCACGCCCTCCATCTCGAACCGCATCGCCCGTACCCGATCCTCGAGCGCGCCGGCCTCGGCCGGGTCCCCGGGCTGCGGCAGCCCCTCGAGGTCGATCAGCGCGTTGCCCTCGCCCGAGACCCCCTCGTTGAGCTTGGCCAGGGCCTGGCGGATCCCGGGCTTGGCGGCCCGCATCTTCGACAGCGCCTGGACCAGGTCGTCGGGCCCGTACAGGTCCTCGAACCCGATCGGGTGCGGGATGCCCTCTTCGGCGAACAGCTGGCGGCAGCCGCTCTTGGTGCCGAGTGGGAAGTGCTTGGGGTCCGCCCCGTACATCGGGATGCCCAGGGCCACGGCGAGGTCCCGCTCGATCTCGGTCGTGTTGTAGGGGACCAGGTGGGCTCGGTCGGCATCGGAGATCAGGTCCCGGATCCGCCGGATCAGCTTCGGGCGAGCCAGGAGCTTCTCGGACAGTGGCCCCGGCGAGGCGTCAAGCGGCGAGGGCAGGAACAGCCGGGCCCGGGCGTGGCTGGCGATCACGCCGGGGAGCAGGTCGAGGTAGTAGTCGACGATCGTCGGGTGGATCGCCTGCGAGGTCACGTACACGAGGCGTGCCCGCGGCTGGCGGAGCAGCAGCAGGAGAAACAGGAACCGCTCCTCGTAGGCCTGCATCATCGACCCGGTCAGGCCCTCGCTGTCCAGCGTGATCGAGGGGACCACCACGATCGTCTGCTCGTCCTGGGTCATGGCCCGGATCGACTCCCACAACGGGACGAGCTTGCGCTGGAGCCCCTCGAACTCGGCCTGACGACGAGCCGTGTCGGTCATCACTCTCTCTCCCCGTGCCGGACAGCACGCGCGAACGGTACGGCTCGTCACGCCGCGCGGTGTGAGGGTCCATCTACACTCGGCGGCGCCTCGGAAGTCAAGGGAGGGAGCCCGGCCGGGACTGGGCTTCTCACCGTAGGAGAGTTAGTCATTTTGGACCATTCCCCACCGGACACCCGGCGGCTACGCTGACGCCTCGAATGTCCTCCTTGGTGGCCAATCGGAGACGTCTGGCCGTGCTGCTTGC
>CALAEC010000134.1 GCA_937890785.1 uncultured Actinomycetes bacterium | reverse complement strand
CGCCCCATCGTACGACCTCACCGAGGATCGTGCCGGGCCATGGTCCCGGGACCCTGGAACCGTAGGATTCGCCTGATGGAGACGGGCGCGAGCGACTACTCCTCATTCGGGGACCACCGGGTCCTGGCACCTCCCGGCGTCCTGCCCCAGCAAGCCGACCAGCTCGACCCCTCCCCACCGCCCGTGGGGGGAGAGGCGCTGATCGAGGTGGAGCGGCTCAACCTCGACGCGGCGTCCCACCGCCAGCTTCGGGAGGAGCAGGGCGGAGACGTCGAGAGGATGCGCCGGCGGGTGTTGGGAATCGTCCGCGAGCGAGGGAAGATGCACAACCCCGTTACCGGCTCCGGCGGGATGCTGATCGGGACCGTCCGGGAGGTGGGGGAGGACCGCACCGATCTGGCCCCCGGCGACCGGATCGCCACGCTGGTGTCGCTGACGCTGACCCCGTTGGCGCTCCGGGACGACCTGTCCGGATGGACCGGCACGGAGCAGATCCCGGCACGGGGCCACGCGATCCTGTTCGAGACGGCCCCCTTCGCCCGCCTCCCCGACGATCTCTCCGACGCCGTGGCCCTGGCCCTGTTCGACGTGGCCGGCGCTGCGGCCCAGGTGGCCCGGCTGGCGCCGGGTCGCCGGGCCGCGCTGGTCCTCGGCGCGGGAGGGAAGTCGGGGCTGCTGTCGATGTTCGCCGCCCGAGGCCGGGCGGAGCGCGTGCTCGGGCTGGTGCCCGACGGCGGCGAAGCCGACACCCTGCGGCGACTGGGGTTCGACGAGATCGTCACGGCCGACGCCACCGACCCGATCGGCTCGCTGGAAGCGGCCACCATCGCGTTCGGCCGGTCGAACGGTGGCGTGGCCGATCTCGTCGTCAGCTGCGTCAACGTCGCGGGGGCGGAGGCCGCGGCGATCCTCCTGGCCGAAGAGGGCGGGACCATCTGCTTCTTCTCGATGGCGACCTCGTTCACCGCTGCCGCGCTCACGGCGGAGGGGTTGGGGAAGGACGTGACGATGGTGATCGGGTCCGGCTACGTACCGGGCCACGCCGAGACGGCCCTCGATCTGGTTCGGTCCGAGCCGGCGCTCCGAGCGGCGCTCGAGGAGCGGTTCGGCTCGTGATCGGGCGGGCCGCGGTCAGCACGGAGCGGCTCCGCCTCGAGCCGATCGGCCCCGAGCACGCCGAGGAGCTGTGGCGGGCCACCGAAGCGTCGCTGCCCCAGCTCCGGCCGTGGATGTTCTGGGCCGCCGATGCCGACCTCGCCTCGACCCGGGCGTTCGCAGAGGGAGCGGTCGAGGAATGGGACCAGGGCCTGGCGTTCCACTTCGCGATCCGGGACCACGCCGGCGTCGCCGGCGCCCTCGGCCTCGAGGTCCCCGTCCCGGTACGGCGGCTCGGCGAGCTCGGCTACTGGGTGGCCTCGGATCGGGCCGGCCGCGGGTACGCAACCGAGGCAGGTGCGGCCGCGGTCCGGTTCGGGTTCGACGCGATCGGGCTGTACCGCTTGGAGCTCCGGGCCGGGATCGACAACCCGGCGAGCCGGCGGGTGGCCGAGAAGCTCGGGTTCCGGCGGGAAGGCACGCTCCGGAAGGGATGCCCCCTCCCCGACGGCGCGTACGACGGCTTCCTGTACGGCCTGCTGGCCACCGATCACCGTCCCGGCTGATAGCCTGCCGGCCGTGAGCGACCTGAGGACCGCCGTCGACGAGCACCTGCCGCGGGTCCGTGCCGAACTCGAACGCCTGATCCGGATCCCCTCGGTGTCGTTCCCCGGCTTCGATCCCGCGACGGTCCGGGAGTCGGCCGTCGCGACCGCCGACATCCTCGGCGCGTCGGGGCTGAAGGAGGTGCGGCTCCTCGAGCTCGAGGGCGTCCCCCCCGCGGTTCTCGGCGAGCACCCTGGGCCGGGGCCCACCGTGCTGCTGTACGCCCACCACGACGTCCAGCCTCCCGGTGAGGAGGCTGAATGGAACTCACCCCCTTTCGAGCCTACCGAGCGCGACGGCCGTCTGTACGGCCGGGGCGCATGCGACGACAAGGCCGGCATCGCCATGCACCAAGCGGCCATCCTCACTCACGGCGGCGCGCCCCCCGTCGGGGTGAAGGTGTTCGTGGAGGGCGAGGAGGAGGTCGGCTCCCCCAACCTGGACCGGTTCCTGGAGCGGTTCCGGGACGATCTGGCCGCCGACGTGATCGTGTTGGCCGACGCCACCAACTGGCGGACGGGAGTGCCCGGCCTGACCACCAGGCTCCGAGGGCTGGTCGACTGCGAGGTCGAGGTCCGCACGCTCGACCACGCCGTGCACAGCGGCATGCACGGGGGCCCGTTCCCGGACGCCCTGACCGCCCTGTGCCGGCTGATGACCACCCTCCATGACGACCGAGGGAACGTGGCGATCGACGGCCTCCACCGCGGGCCCGCCGATCCCCTCGACCTGACCGAGGCCGAGCTCCGGGAGCAGACCGGGGTCCTCGACGGCGTTGAGTCGATCGGAGACGGCGGGCTGACCGAGCGGCTGTGGACCCGTCCAGCCGTGGCGGTGCTGGGGATCGACGCGCCGCGGATCCGCGAGGCCGGCAACGTGCTGGTCCCCGCGGCCAGGGCCAAGGTCAGCCTCCGGCTGGCCCCGGACCAGGACCCCGGCCCGGCCATGGCCGCGCTGGTCCGCCACCTCGAATCGAACGCGCCGTGGGGCGCCAGGGTGACGGTGACGCCGGGGGCCTCGGCGTGGCCCTTCGCGGTGAGGGCCGAGGGGCCGGTGTTCGACGCCGCACGCCGGGCGTTCCGCGAGGGGTGGGGGGCCGACTCGGTGGAGATCGGGTCCGGCGGTTCGATCCCCTTCGTCAAGGCGTTCGCCGACACGTTCCCCCACGCCGCCATCCTCCTCGTCGGCGTGGAGGACCCGGACGGACGCGCCCACGGGGCCAACGAGAGCCTCCTACTCGAGGACTTCCGCAAGGGCTGCGTGGCCGAGGCCATCCTCCTCCGGGAGCTGGCCGGCACGGCCGGGGGATGACAGGACCCCCCGACCGGGGGATGGTCGCGCCGCTCCCGCCGGTATAGAAACACGTCGGCCGCACCTCCCCCGGGCCGGGGAGGTCTCGCTGACGGTTCGCGTCGATGCCGTTCGCTCCCATT
>CALAEC010000133.1 GCA_937890785.1 uncultured Actinomycetes bacterium | reverse complement strand
TCAGTCTTGGTGCAGATTGAGCAGATTCCCGCAGTCGTCCTCGAAGACCGCATCGGTGCCCCCGTACGGGTACCCCGTCGGTTCACTGATGAACGACACTCCCTTCGCCCTCAGCTGCTCGTAGTCACGCCGACAGTCGTCGGTGACGAAGGAAACCACCGGCCTCCCCACCTTCCGGTTGGCCTCTTGAAAGTCCTGCGCCGCTTGGTCCCGAAGGTGAAGCGCGAGCTGGATCCCGCCCGGCTCCTCGGGTGACACAACGGTGATCCACCGCTCGTCCGGGCCGTAGGGAGCATCGGTGTCTACCTGCAAACCGAGTTGCTCGGTGTAGAAACGGCGAGCCTTCTCCTGGTCGTCGACGAAGACGCTCGTCAAGCCGATGCGCATTGTCCACTCCTCCTTTGTGTGTCCCTTCATCAGACCGGGACTCGACATCCGTGATAGTCCCGGTGGGCAGCTCAGTCATCGGCCGAGCGAGCGTACGCTACGACCTGGTCCAGGACCATGTCCCGGCCCTCTGCCAGCGCTCGCTCCGTCCGCTCGTCGCCGATGGCGGCCCGGGCTACAGCGACCGGATCCCCCATCATGATCGCCGAAGCCGGCCAGCCGCCGCCCCCGGTGGCCTCGCGGATCGCCTCGGCCGCCCCGATCAGCCGGAGGGCCCGTTCGTGCCGTCCCAGGTCCGACTCGAGGGCCGACATCATGTACAGGACCGCGCCGGACCCTCCAGGGATGCCGGCCTCTTCGAACAGGTCCAGGGCCTCCAGGAACGCCGCGCGTGCCTCGGGATGCTGCCCTACCATGCGGTGAGCCTGACCGAGCGAGGTGAGGTCGTCCGTGAGGCGGTACATGTCGCCCAGCCGTCGGGATCGAGCCGACGCTTCCTGGAGCACTGGGACGGCGGACGCGTAGTCGCCCTGCATCATCAGGACGTACGCGGCATCGGCCGTAGCCTTGGACACCCCTCGCTCGTCTCCGAGCTCGTCGAACCGACGACGCGCCTCTCCCAGCAGCTCCACTGCTAGGTCCAGATCCGTTCCCCGCGCGATCGGAACGAAGGCCAGGTTGTACGTTGCTTCCGCCATCCCCGCCGCATCGTCCAGCTCCCGGTAGATGGCCATGCTCTCCCCGTAGTGACGTTCCATGGCCTCGTAATCAGCATCCCAGTAGGCCAGGCCTCCGGCGGCGCCCAGCCCCCTGGCCCGTGCGGCGGTCCGGCCGCCCGGCAGCGCCACCAAGCGCTCCAGCCAGGCTCGACCGATAGCCATCTGCCCGCGGAGGTGCCAGAACCGCCACACCGAGGCCGCCGCGTCCAGGGCCCGGTCGATGTCGCCCCTCTCGGCGGACCACCGCAGTGCGGCCTGGAGATTCTCGTGCTCACGCTCGACCCGGTCGAGCCACGGGGCCTGGTCCGGCCCTGTGAGATAGGGCTCGGACGCGTCGGCCAGGTCGAGGAAGTATTCGGCGTGGCGATGGAGGGTGGCTTTCGCTTCACCTTCTTCCTCCAGCCGCCGCCGGGCGTACTCACGGATCGTCTCCAGCATGCCGAACCGCGGTTCGCCGCCGGCGCCCTCGATTCGCCGGAGAAGGCTCTTATCGATCAGCGACGCCAGGCCATCGAGCGTGTCGATTCCGAGGTCGCCCCCCGGGTTGGCCACCGCCTCCGCTGCGTCGAGGTCAATGCCGCCGACGAACACCGAGACTCGAGCGAACAGCTGGCGCTCTGCCTCGTCCAGCAGGCCCTCGCTCCAAGCGATCGTGGCCCGAAGGGTCTGCTGACGCTCCGGGATGCTCGGCGCAGAGACCGTGAGCACGTCGAGGCTCCGTTCCAGGCGGCCCAGGATCGCCTCCGGGGAAAGGGTCTTGGTCCACCGAGCGGCCAGCTCGATGGCAAGAGGCAGCCCGTCCAGCCGGGTGCAGATGTCGGCCACGGCCCGAGCGTTGTCATCGGTCAGGGCGAAGCTCGGCTCTACGGCCCGAGCGCGGTCGACGAACAAGGCCACCGCGTCGTACCGAGGCAGCGCTGTGGCCTCCCCGAGCCGGTCTGGATCCGGAAGGTCGAGCGGGGGGACGGACTGCTCCTGCTCCCCGTACAGGCCCAGGGACGTCCGGCTGGTGACCAGGATCCTGGTTTCGGCCACCGCCTTGAGGACCCGGTCGATCAGGTCGGCCGCCGGCAGGAGGTGCTCGAAGTTGTCCACGAGGAGAAGCAGCCGCTGCCCGGCCAGGCGGTCTACCAGGGTGTCGATCAGATCGCTGCCGGGCTCTTCACGGACCCCGAGAACCTGACAGATCGCCGGGCAGACCTGCCCGGGGTCGGCGATGGGCGTCAGGTCGACGAAGAAGGCTCCGTCGGGGAGGGACGGCAGTAGGTTTCCGGCCACCTCGAGAGCCAACCTGGTCTTGCCGCTCCCGCCCGGTCCGGTCAGCGTGACCAGCCGGTGGTCGGACAGGAGCTGCTCGGTCTCGTCGATCGCCTCCCGGCGCCCGATAAAGGTGGTCAGCTGGTGGGGGAGGTTGTTGGGCCGGGCGTCAAGGGTCCTGGGCGGCGGGAACTCTGCCTGGAGCCGCTCGATGGCTAGGTCGAACAGCCGCTCCGCGTGGTGGATGTCCTTGAGGCGGTGGGTGCCGAGGTCGCGGATGGCCACCCCATCGGGGAGGATGTGCTCCACCAGCGCCCGGGTGGCCTCGGAGATAAGGATCTGTCCCCCGTGGCCCGCGGCGGCGATCCGGGCGGCCCGATTGACGTCGATCCCGATGTAGTCGTCGCCGCCGAGGACCCCCTCGCCGGTGTGGAGCCCCATCCGGACCCGGAGGAGTTCGCCGTGGGGCCACTTCTCCTCGGCCAGGGCTCGCTGGGCGGCCACCGCGGCGGCCACGGCCTGGGCCGGGGTCCGGAATACCGCGAAGAAGGAGTCCCCCTCGGTGCGAACCTCGCGGCCGTCCCGGGCCCCGAACGCCGCCCGGAGGATCTCGGCGTGGCGGTCCTGCACGGCCCGGTACCCCTCCCCGAGCTCCTGCAGCACCCGGGTGGACCCCTCGATGTCAGTGAACAGGAAGGTCACCGTGCCGGTGGGGAGCTCAGTCATCGGCAGCATGGTAGAGGCCGTGAGGCCCCGGCATCCTTCCGGATGT
>CALAEC010000132.1 GCA_937890785.1 uncultured Actinomycetes bacterium | reverse complement strand
ACCTGGCCGGCCTCGTTGAGGAGCTCGATGATGATGTCCTTCCGGAAGTTGGCCAGCGTCACCTCCGATCCGAGGCCCGCGCCGAGGCGCCACACCTTGTTGGCCCACTCCTCGAACTCGGTGTCGTGGGTGACCCCGCGCTCGAGGGTGATGGGCTCGAACCTGGTGCGCCCCGGCACCTCGCGGATAAGGGACGGCTGGGACCCGCTGCGGTAGGAGATGACCTCGGTGATCCGGAGCAACGGACTGACGGACGAGACTCCGGCGACGTACTTCCCGTCCCACTTCACCCGGAACTTGAAGTTCTTGTACGGGTCGGTCCGATGCGGGTTGACGGCGAACTCAGGCACGGAGCACCTCCGGAACGCAAGCCTACCCTCGGCGTACTCCCGAGGAGTGGCCTATCCGTCGTGATGATCCGTGCCTCACGGGGTGAGGGCTGGGGTGCTCAGTGAGTCACCCCAGCCCTTCGACGAACAAGAGGAATGCCCAGCCTCGTCTACTGCGGGCAGCTCGCCCCCGGCGATGGCTGGTCCTGCCGGAGCCCTACCGGCGGCGTGTTCACCGGCACGAAGTAGACCGCGAAGAGCACCACCTCCACGGCGCCCTCGTTCCTGGCCAGGTGGATCTCATCGGGCATGTTCGAGAACGACTGCCCCGTGGCGTACTCGGTCTTCGCGGTGCAGGCCTCGTCGTGATAGAAGCTCAGGGTCCCCGCTCGCACCGTGACCAGGGTCGGGCCAGGGTGGCTGTGCCACCCGAGCGTCGGCACCGGCTGGCCGGGTGTTGCCGGCTGCAAGACGATCCGCTGGAAAGCGATCTCCATCGGTCCCTTCGTCTGCAGCTTGACCCTGTTCCCGGGCGCGAACTTCCAGTTCACGGCCAGCGGCCGGTCCACCAGCGGCCCCCGGGCCGTCTCCGCGGTGGCGGAGATGACCGGCGTGGCCAGTGCGGCTCCGGCGATGAGCGCGACACCCGCCACCAGCCCCACGAGGATCAACGTCGATCTGCGCATCGAACTCCCTCCCTTCCGTCCCGGTTTGCCACGTTCGCACCCCCGTGCAGGGGTTGAACCACTGGAGTCAGAGGGTCACGCTGGAGCGTGTGACGGGGCGTGTGACGAGGGGCGCATGACGTGGGGTTGAGCATCCATCTCTTGGGACCGCCCAGGATGGAGCGGGGCGGCATCGGTCTGGAGCCGCTGCGTGGCCACAAGGCATGGGGCTTGCTCGCGTTCCTGCTTCGCAGCCAGGTTCCACCGTCTCGCGAACGGGTGGCGAGCCTGTTGTTCCCGGAGGCGGATGACCCATTGGGAACGCTTCGCTGGACCCTCTCGGTGCTGCGCCGCCAGATGGGCGACCAGGCCGAGCTGGGCGGAGATCCCCTCCAGCTGACGCTGCGGCCGGGTTCGCTGGTTGACGTGGACGTGCTCGCCAGGGGCACCTGGATGGAAGCCGTCGCGCTTCCAGGCCTCGGACACGAGCTGCTGGACGGGCTGGTGTTCCGGGCGAGCCCCGGCTTCGAGATCTGGCTCGAGAACGAGCGTCGTCACGTTATGGGGATGACGAGCGCGGTCCTCCATCAAGCGGCGCTCGCGTTCCTCGCGCGCGGTGAGGCCATCGCCGCCGCCCACCACGCCGCCGAGCTCCTTCGGCTCAACCCCTACGACGAGAACGCTCATGTCCTCATGGTCCGGTGTCTGCGTGCAGTGGGTGACCCGGATGCGGCGTTGCGTCAGGTGGAGGCGGCTACGGAGCTCTTCAAGCGCGAGCTCGACGTCGAGCCAACCCCCGCGCTTCGTGCAGCGGCCGTCGCCTTCGAGGTGCCCGTCGCCGGCCACGTCTCGCGGAACGCGGACGTGCGGGCCCAGATCGAGGCCGGTGAAGCCGCACTCGCCGCAGGCGCCGCCGAAGCCGGGCTCCATCCCTTGCGCCGCGCGGTTGCCGCCGCTCGGGGATTGGACGATCCCGCGCTCCTCTCCGAAGCGCTGGTCAGGCTGGGCGGCGCCCTTGTCCACTCCGCTCGCGGCACGGACGAGGAGGGCGTCGCCGCCTTGCACGAGGGGACCACCCTCGCGGAGGAGACCGGAAGCCGAGGCGTCGCCGCGGTGGGATGGCGCGAGATCGGCTGGGTGCAGTTCCTGCGGGCGCACTACGAGCGGGCGGAGAAGTCCCTGGACCGAGCCTCCGAACTCGGAGCGGGTGACGATCGGGAGCTGGCATGGGTGGACGTCATCCGCGGTGCCTGCCGGCACGATGTCGGGGACTACCCCGCGGCGGGCGAGTTGCTTCGCTCCGCCCTGGTGCGCGCACGCACGTTAGGCACCGGCCAACCGCTGGGGCAGGCCCTCACGCTGCTGGGGCGGTACCACCTCCTTCGCGGAGAGATCGAGGACGCCCGTGGCCTCCTGGATCAGGCTCTCGACGAAGTGGAGGCTCGCGGGATGGTCGCGTTCGGTCCCTGGCCGGAGTCGTTCCGCGGCGAGATCGACCTCATTCGGGGCGATGTCGCTGCGGCGGAGGCGCGCTTCGAGCACGCGTTCGCCCTCGGGTGCCAGGTCGGCGACCCGTGCTGGGAGGGGATCTCCCTCCGGGGGCTGGGTCTGGTGGCCGCGGCCCGCGGCGACCTCGCTCGCGCCTTCGAATCGCTGGTGGAAGCGCCCAGGCTCTGTCGTCGCCTCCCGGATACCTACCTGTGGATCGAGGCGTACGCGCTGGACGCCCTCTGCGCCGTCGCGGTCGAGCATGGAGCCGAGTTCACGGTGCGATGGATCGATGAGCTTGAAGCGATCGCCGCGCGTCGAGGGATCCGGGAGTTGGTGCTGAGGGCCGCCGTATACCGAGCCCGCATCGGAGAATCCGGCGCCATCTCAGTCGCCGCCTCGCTTGCGGCCGAGATCGACAATCCGGCACTCGACAGCCTCCTCGAGACCGCGGACCTCAGGCCAGGAAGCACAAGGCGGCCGGCCTAACGCGGTATTGGTTCGCTGACCTAGGCTTCGCCCGGAAGTGATGCCGTTACTGTCGGATCCGGAGCTGGGGTCCTCCTGGGTGGAAACCTCCATCGGGCCGAGCAACTGAAGCCGCAG
>CALAEC010000131.1 GCA_937890785.1 uncultured Actinomycetes bacterium | reverse complement strand
CCTCGGTGCCACGCCACCCCGAGGTTGTCGAAGAGTCTGTCGGTGGCGGGGTCGAGGACCAGCGTGTAGCTGGTGCGCCCCTGCTCCTCCGGGAAGCCAGAGAAGCCGGGCTTCTCCCGTCCGTCGACGCCGACGCATGCCAGGACGGGGGAGGGCACCACCAGGGTGGTCGGGCCCTCGAGCCGTCCCGTCCCCGTCAGCCTCGATGGCGTGTCAACGCCAGCAGTGCGGGTCTGACGATCCGAGCACCGCACGGAGGAGTCGTCGTGCAGCACGATGTGGAGGGCGCCGTCCTCCGCCGGACGGATCGTCATCGTCTGAGCGCTCTCGTCGAAAGGGAGCTCGGTGGAGGTCCACGTGCCCACGAACCGGCTGGAGGGCTGACTCGCCGGCTCAGGTCCGGGATTCCACAGGAAGACCCGGGCCAGGCCGCCGATGGCCGCGGTGGCCAGCACCAGGGCCAGGACCGCGGTGCCGATCCGCCGATTCCGATCCCTCTGGGCGCGGCGGCGGGTCAGCGAACCCATGACGTCCTCGGGAGGCGGGAAGGCCTCCCGGGCCCGCTGGAGCCTCTGCTTGGTATCACTCACTCCTCGTCACCAGCCTTCCGCCTGAGGGCCGCTCGCCCCTGTGACACCAACACCCGGACCGTGGAAGGCCGGACCCTCATGAGTTGCGCGGCCTCCTCAGAGGAGTAGTCGAGCAGGTCCACCAGAACGACGCTCATCCGCTGCCGGGGGGTGAGGGCAGCCAGCGCCCGGACCACCGCGTCTCTTGCCTCCACCTCCCCGAGCTCGTCACGGGGCGGAGTCAGCCGGACCGCCCGACGAAGGACGAGCGACGCCCGCCGAAGGCGCTTTCGATAGAGGTTCATCGCCGTGCGGTACAGGTATCCGGTGGGATCGGCCATCTCGCCTACGTGATCCCACCGCTCCCAAACCTTCAGGAAGGCTTCCTGCATGACGTCCTCGGCCTCAGCCCGATCCCTAGTGATCAGGCACAGGGCGCCGTACAGCGGACCGTGCTCGGCTTCGACCAAGCCCTCGAAGTCCATCCCCGGCTCGGCCACCGGAGGCGAGACCGTTGGTTGGGGCACGACGCGGAGCGGCTCGTTCATCCCTGCATGAACCCCTGAGCAGCGGCGATTGATTATGTGCCCGGGGACTTTCTTGGGAAAGGGTATGGAGCTCCGTAGGACCGAACGGATACACCTGGACGAAAGGCCGAGGCAGGATGGATGTCACGCGCTACCTGCCGGTCTTCCCTGCTACAGCCTAGCTCCCGGGGAAGGCTTGGCTGGTAAGTCCCTGAAACTCTCCTGTGCAAGACCCCCCGCGGACGGACGGTCCGGCGAACTGCTCGGCTCGGGCTCAGCCCCCCGCGCATCCTCCTGGAGCCCAGCCGGATCCAGGCGCGGCCGGACCTGGACGCCTTCAGGGGCTGGCGCGGGGCAAGAACGGGCCGCAGGACGAACAAGGGAACCGTCCCGAACCTCCTGCGGCTGGAAACGTGCAGGTCAGAGCGGGGGGAGAGGGATTCGAACCCCCGA
>CALAEC010000130.1 GCA_937890785.1 uncultured Actinomycetes bacterium | reverse complement strand
CGGTCTCGTACTCCACGTGGGCGATGGCGATGGTGATCCCTCGCTCCTTCTCCTCGGGAGCCTTGTCGATCTCCTCGAACGGCGTGAAGTCGGCCATGCCCTTCTCGGCCAACACCTTGGTGATGGCCGCGGTCAGGGTGGTCTTGCCGTGGTCGATGTGCCCGATCGTGCCGATGTTCACGTGGGGCTTGTTCCGCTCGAACTTCCTCTTGCTCATGCCCTCTGCTCCTCTACTCGCCCGTGACCCTCGCCACGAGCTCCCTGGCGATGTTCGACGGGACCTCCTGGTAGGAATGGAACTGCATCGTGTGCGTCGCCCGGCCCTGGGTTCGGGACCGGAGATCGGTGGCGTACCCGAACATCTCCGCCAGTGGGACCAACGCGCGGATCGACTGGCTGTCGCCCCGCTGCTCCATCCGCTCGACCTTGCCGCGGCGGCTGGTGAGGTCGGCGATGACGTCACCCATGTACTCCTCCGGCGTGACCACCTCGATCTGCATCACGGGCTCGAGAAGGACCGGGTCGGCCCGCTTGGCCGCCTCCCGCAGGACGATCTGCCCGGCCACCTTGAAGGCGACCTCCGAGGAGTCCACCTCGTGGTACGAGCCGTCCACCAGCGTGGCCCGCACGTCGACGAGCGGGTACCCCGCCAGGACTCCGGATTCCATGGCCTCCTGGATCCCCTGGTCGACCGAGGGGATGTACTCCCGGGGGATGTCCCCCCCGGTGATCTTGTTCACGAACTCGTAGCCCCCGCCGGGGCCGGTCGGCTCGAGGTTGATGACGACGTGCCCGTACTGGCCTCGCCCACCGGTCTGCTTCACGTACCGGCCCTGGACCTTCTCCACGGGCTTGCGGATCGTCTCCCGGTAGGCCACCTGCGGCTTGCCCACGTTGGCCTCGACGTTGAACTCGCGGGTGAGCCGGTCCACCAGTACCTCGAGGTGGAGCTCGCCCATCCCGGCGATGATCGTCTGCCCGGTCTCGTCGTCGAACCGCACCTGGAACGTGGGGTCCTCGTCGGCGAGCTTGGCGAGCGCCTGGGACAGCTTGTCCTGGTCGGCCTTCGTCTTCGGCTCGATGGCCACCGAGATGACCGGGTCCGGGAACGAGATCGACTCGAGGAGGATCGGGTTCGACGGGTCGGCCAGCGTGTCGCCGGTGGTGGTGTGCTTCAGACCCACCCCGGCCACGATGTCGCCGGCGAAGACCGCCTCCTTGTCCTCGCGGTGGTTCGCATGCATCTGGAGGATCCGGCCCACGCGCTCCTTGCGGTCCTTGGTGACGTTCTGCACGTGGGCGCCGGCCCGCAGCCTCCCCGAATACACCCGGAAGTACGTGAGCCGGCCCACGTAGGGGTCGGACATGATCTTGAAAGCGAGGGCGGAGAACGGCTCGTCGTCGTCGGGCTTGCGGACGACCCGCTCACGGCTGCCCGGAATGGTCCCCTCCATCGGAGGGACGTCCAGAGGAGACGGGAGGTAGTCGACGACCGCGTCGAGGAGCGGCTGGATCCCCTTGTTCTTGAACGCGCTGCCGCACAGCACCGGGGTCCCCTCGACGGCCAGGGTGGCCTCCCGGAGCGCCTCACGGAGCTCCTTGGCTTCGGGCTCCCCGCCCTCGACGTACTTCTCCATCAGGGCCTCGTGGTGGTCGGCCAGCTGCTCGTACAGCCGGTGCCGCCACTCCAGGGCCGTCTCGTGAAGGTCCTCGGGGATCTCCACCGTCTCCCACTCCTCGCCTTTCTCGCTGGTCCACCGGAGGCCCTTCATCTCCACGAGGTCGAGGACGCCGACGAAAGCGTCCTCGGTCCCCCAGGGCAGCTGTACCACGAGGGGCTTCGCATGCAGACGGTCCTCGATCATCCGCACGTTCCGCTCGAAGTCCGCCCCGACCCGGTCCATCTTGTTGACGAAGCAGATCCGGGGGACGCGGTAGCGGTCGGCCTGCCGCCACACGGTCTCGGACTGGGGCTCCACGCCGGCGACGGCGTCGAACACGGCCACCGCGCCGTCGAGGACCCGGAGCGACCGCTCGACCTCCATGGTGAAGTCGACGTGGCCGGGCGTGTCGATGATGTTGATCCAGTGGTCCTTCCACTGGCAGGTGGTGGCGGCAGAGGTGATCGTGATGCCGCGCTCCTGCTCCTGGACCATCCAGTCCATCTGGGCGGTGCCCTCGTGGACCTCGCCGA
>CALAEC010000129.1 GCA_937890785.1 uncultured Actinomycetes bacterium | reverse complement strand
TCCTGGCCATGGTCTCCACCAGCCGGAGCTTGACCGCGAGCGCTACCAGCTGCTGCTGCGCGCCGTCGTGGATGTTCCGCTCCAGCCGGCGGCGCTCTTCGTCCTGGGCGCTGACGAGGCGCTGCCGCGACTCCTGGAGCTGGCGCAGCCGGTCCTCGAGCTCGGCCGTCAACCGAACGTTCCGGAGGACCAGGCCGGCCTGCGACGCTAGGTCGCGCAGAAGCGTCTCCTCGGCCGGCCTGACCGTCTCGCCTCGGGGCTTCGCCAGAGAAAGGGCTCCCAGCACCTCCCCCCGATGAGCCACCGGCTCCACCAGGTCGGTATCCGGCAGGTTGGGGAGCGCATCGTCCCCATCGAAGGGCAGCCTCGTCTCCCCACCGCCGTCGGGCGGCCACGTCGCCGCGCGCCGGAGGTTCCCGCCGACCCGCAGCCACACATCGGCCCGCCGAGCTCCTGTTCCTTCGCCGAGGACCCGCGCCATGCGCGGGAGGACGTCCTCGATGGCCTGCTCGTTCCCCACCCGTCCCGAGAACTCCGACAGGAGCTCGTACGGCGTGGCCCGCCTCCCGAACACCAGCCGGTTCGCCAGCCGGTTCGCCCGACGGCGAAACGGCTGAAACGCCAGCGCCACGAACACGGCGGCGACTGCGGGCAACAGAGAGACGGGTGTCGAGACATCAAAGACGAGGATCGGGACGAGAAGGACGATCGCCGCGTACACGAGCGTGATGAACGCAGCGAGGACACCGAACACCACCGTCTTCTTGATGACGACGTCGATCTCATAGAGCCGATGTCGGAGGATGGCGATGCCTGCCGCCACGGGGACCAGCAGCAAAGCCAGGATGATCAGAGCCTGTCCGAGAACGTTGCCCACCTCGCTCTGGAACACACTCCAGATGGTGGATGCGATCACGAAGGCCGCCACTACGATGACGCCGGCGTACGCCAACCACTTGAGCTGCTGTCGAGTGGCACCCGACGAACGACGCAGTCGCACCACAAGCGCCGCCGCCGACCCGATGATTCCCACGAAGGCCAGCCCCCATGAGAACTGGACCACGTTCCAGAGGCCAGGTCCGCCGACCGCGTACGGGTTCGAGCGGAGGATTACCGCGTCGTCGAAGGGACCCGTGCCGAATGCAGCGAGGAACACGATCCCCGTGATACCGATGGCCGAGATCCACGCCACCGGCCACCACCGGCGAGAGGGAAGGCGACCATCGGGGAACAAGAGAAACACGAACGTCGCCGGGAGGTAGATCCCCGGCGCGAAGAACCATGCGCCAAGCCAGTCGAGGAACACGACCCATCCCGAGATCGCCATGCCGCTCCGGTCGATGTACCGGACGATCTCCAGCGCCGCCTGCGAGATGGCCCAGACGAGGGCGGTCGCCAGGAAGATCCACCCGATGGCGTTGCGTGCCTGTCGGGATGCGATCAGCGCGCCGACGGTGGCCGACGCCAGGAGGAACCCGGGAAAGAGGATGACGAAAACCCATTCCTCGGCCGGGACCCCGCCGAGGAAGCCAAGCACCATGCCTCCCCCGAGAAGCGCGACCACGAGCCCCCACAGTGACCAGGCCAGGCGGGAGGCTGTGCGCGGCTTCACGCTCGCGCCTCCCTCCCGGCAAGCGGTATCTGGCCGGCGACGGTCGTCCCCTTCCCGACTACCGACCGTATCTCCGCGCGCCCACCGAGCGCCTCGATCCGGTCCTCGATGTTCTGGAGACCGGCCCCCCGAGGTGTCGTGGCCGGGTCGAACCCCCGACCGTCGTCCTCCACCTCGAACCGGAGGTGTCCATCCTCGGCGCCCAGCCTGACCACGACCTGGGAGGCCTCCGCGTATTTGGCGGCGTTCTGGAGGGCCTCGAGCACGCAGAAGTACGCGGTCGCCTCGGCCTCGGGAGAGTAACGCCCGAGGCCGTTCGACTCCACGAGGACCGGTAGCGCCGCCCGTCTGGCCTGCGCCTCGAGCGCGGCGGCCAGGCCCTTGTCGGCCAGCAACGGCGGGTAGATCCCTCTGGCCAGGTCGCGGAGGTCCTCGAGGGCTGCGTGGGTCTCCGTCCGCACCTGCGCCATCAGTTCGGCCGCCCTCTCCGGATCCTTCCGTGTGAGGCCTTCCGCCAGCCGCATCTTCACCGCCAGGGCCACGAGCTGCTGCTGGGCCCCGTCGTGGATGTTCCGCTCCAGGCGCCGCCGCTCCTCGTCCTGGGCCTTCACGAGCCGCCCTCGTGAGGCCCGGAGCTCCTCGA
>CALAEC010000128.1 GCA_937890785.1 uncultured Actinomycetes bacterium | reverse complement strand
CGGGCGCTGGCCAGCTCGTACGCCAGGTCGGCGTCGTCCTCGGGCTGGACCTCGTCGACAGTGCGCTCGGCGAGGTCGCGGTCGACGCCCTTCCCGCGGAGCGCGCTGAGACCGGCTCGGCGGCCCAGGCCTTTCCGCCGCTGATGCTCGGCGAGCTCGCGGGCGAACCGCTCGTCGTCGACCAGCCCGACGCCCTCGAGGTCGGCCAGCGCCGACTCGACCTCGGCCTCCTCGTAGCCGGCGCGGAGGAGCCTCGAACGGAGCTCGTACCGGCTCCGGGACCGCACCGAGAGGAGACGGAGCGCCCGGTCCTTGACGGACGTCCGCGGGCGCTCACGGGTGGACACCTAGCCGGCTCCCGCCTTGGCCTTGGCCGGGTCCTTCGCCCCCGCGGGCGTCTCGGCCGCTGCGTCGGGGACCTCCACCGGGCGGTCGTCCTCCTCGGTGAACGCCGCCAGGCCCACGGCCTCGCGGATCCGCCGCTCGATCTCCTGGGCCACGTCGGCGTGCTCGATCAGGAACTGCCGGGCGTTCTCCCGGCCCTGGCCGAGCTGCTCGCCCTCGTAGGTGAACCACGCCCCGCTCTTCTTCACCATCTCCAGGTCCACGCCCACGTCGAGCAGCGAGCCCTCCTTCGAGATGCCCTTGCCGTAGAGGATGTCGAACTCGGCCAGGCGGAACGGCGGGGCCAGCTTGTTCTTGACCACCTTGGCCCGCACCCGCGAGCCGACCACGTCGGTGCCGTCCTTGAGGTTGTCGATCTTGCGCACGTCGAGGCGCACCGACGAGTAGAACTTCAGCGCCCGGCCGCCGGTGGTTGTTTCGGGCGAGTTGTGGACCACGACCCCGTCCGCGAAGTAGTTGTGGCTCCCCTCCACCTCGATGTCGAAGCGATGGGTCTTCTTGGACCGCGGCTTCCGGTGGATCCTGAGGACCCGCATCGGCATCAGTTCGTACCGCTTGGCGGCGAACACCGCCTCGACCGAGAAGCGACCTCGATACTTCGGGAGCAGCTTGTACTGCATCGAGGGGTGCACGAAGGGTGCGATCAATGCGTGGAGCTTGGCGGTTTCGTCCTTCGGGAACTGGAGGACGGCCTTCCCGGCTCGCGAGATCAGCTTGGGGGCGATCTCCCAGGTGTCCGCGAGGTACCGCATCAGGCGGTGGCGGGTGGTCTCTTCCATCGCCTCGACGCAGATATCGGCTCGCCCACTCCCTTCCCTCGTGCGCGTCTGGAGTCCCTTCGCCCGGATGGCGAACGTGGCGTCGTCCATGTACCAGACCGCCAGGGAGAGCGGGGTTAGCCGCTTCAGGTAGTCCTCGCTGAAGACCTTCTTCCCCGCAACGTAGACGGCTTCTCGAAGCTCGCGGAGCTCCGGCAGAGGAGTCAGGTCGTAGAAAACCGCATCCTGGTCATTGGTCAGCCGGCTCATCGATATGTTGGCGAAGAGGGAGGCCTTCCAGTCCGCGTACTCGACCTGACGCCGGCCGTGCCCGAACCGAAAACGCGTCCCGATCCCTTTCGGATTCACCGAGAGCGCTCCGTCGCCCATCACACCACCGAGGATGACTTCCCACTGGAACCCGGACAGACGATGAGGCACCGCCTGCATCACCCGATCCCCGACAATGAGTTCCCGCGCCTCCTTCCACCCCACGGGCGTTCGCACCTGGTGGTTCGGGGTGACGGCGAACTGCGCTAAGCCGTTTCCATACGGCTTGGCCACGGTGAACTGCAGAAAATCTTCTGTGGGTCCGTTGTCGAACCAGTTGACGACTTTCCGAGCTGAGACCTCTCCCCGGTCGGGGTCGTAGGAGAGCACCTCAACGGGCAGTCGCTGGTTGACGATCTTGCCGATCTTCTGCTGGGTCCCGTCGGCCAGCATTACTCGGGAGTCATAGTGCAGGCAGCCGAACATCACGCCGATCTTTTCCCGGAGCTGGTTGATGAACATCGCCGTGGTGTCGAACCGCGACAGCGAGCCCGCCAGCTTCCGCATGGCCTGGGACATCAGCCGGGCCTGGAGGCCGACGTGGGAGTCCCCCATCTCGCCCTCGATCTCGGCCCGAGGGACCAGCGCCGCCACCGAGTCGATCACGACGAGGTCCACCGCGCCAGACCGCACCAGCAGGTCGGCGATCTCCAGGGCCTGCTCGCCGTTGTCGGGCTGGGACACCAGCAGCTCATCGATGTTGACCCCGAGCGTCCGGGCGTACGTCGGGTCGAGCGCGTGCTCGGCGTCGATGAACGCCGTGATCCCGCCCTTGGCCTGGGCCTCGGCGATCACGTGGAGGCACACCGTGGTCTTGCCGGACCCCTCGGGTCCGTACACCTCGACGACGCGGCCTCGAGGGATCCCGCCGATCCCCAGCGCCACGTCGAGCGCCAGCGAGCCGGTGGGGATCACGCCGACGCCGTTCACGCCGGCGTGCTCGCCCAGGCGCATCACCGCGCCCTTGCCGTGCTGCTTCTCGATCTGCTGGAGCGCGAGGTCCAGCATCTTGTCCCGTTCCACCCGCGGAACCTCCTCGTGCGGCATCGCCGTCACGCTAGCCACCGCCGCTGACATGAATCACACCTCCTGAATTACATCCGTGTCAAGTCCATCGCCGGCCCACCCTAGTCGAACAGATGTTCGGAGTCAATCATCCACCTGGTTGACCGGAGCACTCCCCCGGGCGACCCTGGGCGCCGTGCCGAGCGTGAGGATCCGCCTCGACGAGCCGAGGAAGGCGGCCGTGGGCTGCGGGCTGATCCTGGCCCTGCTCGGTCTCGTCGTGGCCGGCGTCGTCGTGGCCGGCCGAACCCTCGGGGAGTCGCTCGATCGAACGCTCGACCGGATCCAGCCCGTCGCGCTGATCGGGGCCGCGGCGGCGACCGCGGCGCTGCTGGTCGCGCTCGGCGTGGTGCGGTGGTCGCGTCGCCCTCGCCGGCCCCCCGACCGCATCGTGCCCGACGACATCGGCCGCGAGCTGCCGGAGCTGCGCGCCGAGCCGCCCGCGGTGGCCGGCTTCCTCGCGGACGGGTTCGAGCCGCACCGTGAAGGCGTCCCCGCGACCCTCTTCGACCTGGCCGCGCGCGGTGTGGTCGAGCTCACCGGCATCGGCGAGGAGCTCCGCGTGCGGCTGTCCCCAACGATGTCAGAGGAGAGTGCCCTCCTGCCCTTCGAACGGCGGGTGCTCGACCTGGCCCGTCGGCGAGCGGTGGACGGCTCCGTTCCCGGAGCCGCGCTCACCTCCGGACCGAAGGAACACGCCCGCTCCTGGTGGCGGGGCTTCCGCAACGAGGTGATCGACGACGCCCAGGCCCGCGGGCTCTCCCGCGACGTGTGGGACTCGGGGACGCTGCTCGCATTCGGCGCGGCTTCGCTGGTCCCGGCGACGCTCGTTCTGATCGGGACCCGAAACTGGGGCGCCGGCGTGATGTATGCGGTCGCGGTGCTCGCCTTCCTGCAATGGACCCGGGAACGCCGGGCGCAGCGCGACACCGACGCGGGCCTGGCAGCCGCAGCCGACTGGCTCGCGGTCCGTGGGTACCTTCGGGAGGCGGAGCTCGAGGAGCTTCCGCCGGCCTCGGTGACCGTGTGGGAGCGATACTTCGCCTACGCGGCGGCGTTCGGCGTGGCCCGGACCGCGATCGAGACGATCCCGATGGGGGCGGAAGAGGACCGCCGAGCCTGGAGCAGTCACGGCGGTCGATGGCGGGAGGTCCGGATCCGCTACCCGTTCCTGTGGCCGCCGAGCTGGGGATGGCTGCCCGGCGTGGCGCTCCTCGTCTCCGTGATCGGCATCGGGGTCGCGGCCGCCCTGTTCCGCCTGGCCACCGCCCTCGGCTGGCCCAGCGCCGGGCCCGGTGACCCAGTCGGGCTGGTCGCCTTCGTCCGGGGGATCGCCGCGGCCGCCTGGGCCGGCGCCGTGGCGATCGCTGTCTGGTCCGTGGTCGCGCTGGTGCGCTCGGTCGCCGACCTCGGCGGGGCCAGAACGATCACCGGCCAGATCCTCCGGCTGCGGACGTACGGACGCTCCAGTGACGACCCCGGCCGACACTATCTCGCCATCGACGACGGCTCGACCGACGTTGTCAGAGCGTGGCGCGTACCGCATGAGCTGTGGTCGACCGTGCCGGTGGGCCAATACCGGACCGCCTCGCTCACCGTGTGGCCGCGCCTCGGCCGGGTCCGCTCCTTGGGCTCCGACTGAACGTCGTGTCGTTCGCGCGCCTCGTCGCTCAGCTCTTTCGCCGGCGTCGGCGCCGTTCGGCCATGGCCCGCTCGTCGATCTCGTCCCGCAGACCGCCGAGGACCTCGACCTCGATCAAGTCCTTGGGCCGCCCGGCCGCCCGCTTCATGCGGATCAGGTCGTCGATCGAAGCGACCCCCACCGTGAGCCCCATCCCGAGGCTCATCTCGTCGGCAGTCCGTTCGAGCTCTTCGTAGCCGCCGGGGATCCCGCTCGGATGGCCGAGGACGTCGAGCTTGCCGGCGTCGGTGTCGAACGTGAAGTTGTCCCCCATCTCCAGCGTCCCGGCGTCAAGGAGGAACGGAACGTCCTTCGGCGCTCCACGGAGCGTCGCGTGGAGCTCCCTCAGGGCCCGGGCCATCCGCTCGAGGTTGTCCCGATCTCTCGCGTAACAGATATCGACGTCGTCCGTGACGGTCGTGGATCCCCGAAGCCGCCCGCCCAGCCCGCCGATCACCACGAACCGAACCCGGTGCTTCGCCAGGGTCTCGAGTGCGTCGAGGAACTCGTACCGTTCGGTCATGTGCGCCCCGTCCGCTCAAGGAGCCGGGCCAGTCCGCGGGCGTCATGCGCGGCTTCCTCGACCCGCTCCCGTGGTGATCGCGCGAGGTGCTCGGCGTATCCGGTGCGATCCACGCCCTGGCCCGGGCGAGGAACGGGTTCGAGGCCGTGCCCGGCGGCCGCCAGGAGGCGGTCGAGGGTGTCCACGCGGGGGATCACCGCGCCGGTCTCGATCCGGCCGACCACGGATTGGGCCACCCCCGCCCGGGCGGCCAGCTCTCGCTGGGTGAACCCGGCCCTCCGCCGGGCTTGTCGAAGCACCCTCGCCGCATCCATCAAGGCGCATGATAGCAGAGATGTCATCACGCTGGCGCGCCGACTCGGCGGTGCTCCACACTGGCGCTCGCCATGGGGTTCGGGGACCTGCTGCGGGCCAAGGGGATCGCGGTGGTCGGAGCCTCGCTTCGCAACGAGATCGCCCGGCTGACGCTGGGCAACCTGGCCACGTTCCCCGGTCGGGTGGTAGGGATCCACCCCTCCGGGGAGCCCGTGGACGGCGTCCCCACCTTCGCCACGTACGAAGAGGCCGGTCCGGTCGACCTCGCGGTGTTCGCGGTCGGCGCACCCCGGGTGCCCGACGCCCTCCGCACGGCCGCCGCCGCCGGGGTCACCGCGGCGGTGATCCCCGGCGCCGGGGCGAACGAGGGCGGCCGCGAGGTCGAGGCGGACCTGCGTGCGGCGATCGAGGAGACGGGGGTCGAGGTGGTCGGCCCGAACTGCATGGGGTTCGCCTCCTTCCATGACGGCGTGGCGCCCTACGTCGGAACGATCGATCCCGACGTCCAGCCGGGCCACGTCGCCCTGGTCTCCCAGTCCGGCTCCGTGTGCGAGGTGTTCACCTCGCTCCCCTGGCGCATCGGCTTCTCCCACATCGTTTCGGTCGGCAACGAGCTGTCCATCGACATGACGTCGGTGCTCGAGTTCCTGGTCGACGACGCTGTGACCCGAACGATCGGCCTGTTCGTCGAGGGGATCCGTCGCCCGGAGGCCTTCCGGGTTGCCCTCGGCCGGGCCGCCGAGGCGGGGAAGCCGGTGGTCGCGCTGAAGGTGGGTCGGTCGGAGGCCGCTGCGGGCGGCGCGGCAGCCCACACCGGCGCCCTGGCCGGCGACGCCTCGGTATTCTCGGCGGTGCTCCGCGAGGCCGGGGCCATCGAGGTCGAGGGCCTCGACCAGCTAGAGATCGCGCTGGAGCTCCTCGGCAAACGGCTGGGGCGACCGCCGGGCCGGGTCGTGTACGTCGGGGATTCCGGCGGGCAGGCCAACCTGTTCGCCGACCTGGCCGAGGCGGAGGGCGTCGAGCTGCCGGCGGTCCCCGAGGCCGTCGTGGCGCTGCGGGAGCGGTTCCCCTCGCTCGATCCGCTGGCCACGAACCCGCTCGACCTGTGGGCGTTGGACCGCGCCGAAGCCATCTACCGTGACGGCTTGCCCATCCTGCTCGAGCGTCAGCCGCACCTCGTGGTCCTCGGCCTCGACAAGTTCCTGGCCCGGGCCGAGCCGGAGCGGGCCTTCGTTCGGGCGGGCATCGAGGCCGTCGACCAGCCCGGCTCGGTCGTGCTCCTCGCCCACGCCGGGTCCGAATCCGCCGACCAGACCACGCTCCGGGCCTGCTGGGAGCGGCGGATCCCGGTGGTTCGGGGGGCGCCCGCCACGCTGCGGACGCTGGCCTCGCTGGCCCGGTGGGAGGACTGGCGAGCCGAACCCGCGGAGCGCCGTCAACCATTACCGATGGCCGAGGCCGCTCGGTTGGCGACGACCACCGAAGCCTGGACCGAGGCCGCGGCGAAGCGGCTCGTGGCCGCCGCCGGGATCCCGGTGACCCGGGAGGAGGAGGTCGGGTCGGCCGAGGAGGCGGTGGCCGCGGCGAAGCAGATCGGCCTTCCGGTGGTGGCCAAGATCACGGGGGTGGACCACAAGACCGAAGCGGGCGGGGTGCGGCTCGGCCTGGCCACCACCGAGGAGGTGGCGTCGGCCGCTCGCGACCTCCTGGCCCTGGCCCCCGCCGTACTGGTGGCCGAGCAGCGGCGGGCCGACGTCGAGCTGATCGTGTCGGGGTTCGCCGACCAGCAGTTCGGGCCGTGCGCGCTCCTCGGTCTCGGGGGCGTGTGGACCGAGGCGCTCGGCGAGTCGGTGGTGGTGGCCGGGCCGGCGTCGGAACGCGCGGTCCGCAGGGCGCTTTCATCGACCGGCTGGGGCCGGCTCCTGCTCGAGGGCGCTCGAGGGCGTCGGTTCCCGGCCGACCGCGT
>CALAEC010000127.1 GCA_937890785.1 uncultured Actinomycetes bacterium | reverse complement strand
AGCTGGTACCGGTCCCCGAGGGACCGCATGATCGCGGCCGCCTCCTCGATCCCCCGGATGCAGGCATCCCAGTCGCCGGCCTCGGCGTCGCGGATCACCAGCATGTTCAGGGCGCGAGCCACGCCGGCCTCGTCCCCCGCGCGCCGGAACAGCGCCAGGCTCTCGTCGAGGAGGACGGCGGCGGCCTCCACGCCCTCCTCGGCGGCGACCACGAACGCCTGGTTGTAGAGGGCCTCCGCGATCCGCGCCGGGTCCTCCAGTTCGCGCTCGATGTCCAGCGCCTCCTGGTAGCAGGTCCTGGACATCCCCCGGTCCATCTGCCACCAGGCGATCCCGCCGGCGCCGGTCAGCGCCTTGGACCGAGCCACGGTCGGCGTTCGTCCCGAGGGCATCCGCAGGACCTCCTCGAACCACCGGCGGGCCTCGTCGAGGTGGCCGCGCTGCTGCCAGAACCGCCACAGCGCCCCCGCGGCCTCCTGGGCCCGCTCGGCCTCCCCGGCGTCGATGGCCCACCGGAGCGCCGCCCGGATGTTGGCGTGCTCCAGCTCGCACCGGTCCAGCCACCGGCCCTGGTCCTCGCCGGTGAGGTGAGGCTCGGCGGTCACCGCCAGGTCGACGTAGTGCTCCGCGTGTCGCCGGCGTAGCTCGTCGCCCTGGCCGGATTCCTCCAGGCGCTCCGCCGCGAACTCGCGGATCGTCTCCAGCATGGCGAACCTCGGATCGCCGTTCGGATCGGTCCTCCGGATCAGCGACCGGTCCACCAGCGAGGCCAGCGCGTCGAGGGGGTCGAGCCCCACCGAAGCGGGGTCGGCCACGGCCTCGGCCGAGTCGAGCGTCCAACCCCCCGCGAACACGGCCAGGCGGGCGAACAGCGTCCGCTCGGCCTCCTCGAGGAGGTCGTGGCTCCACGCGATCGCACCCCGCAAGGTTCGCTGACGCTCGGGAAGGGTGCGAGGGCCGGCGGTGAGGACGGCCAGACGATGGTCGAGCCGAGGCAGCATCTGCTCGGGGCTCAGCACCTTGGTTCGGGCGGCAGCGAGCTCGATGGCCAGCGGCAGACCGTCGAGCCGGGCGGTGATCTCCGCCACCGCGGGCGCGTTCTCCTCGGTGAGCCGGAACGCGGGGCTGACCGCCGCGGCGCGCTCGGTGAACAGGCGCACGGCGTCGATCCGGCGGAGCGCCGACAGGTCGGGGAGCCGCTCGACCTCGGGCGGGTGCAGCGGGGGCACGGGGTACTCCTGCTCGCCGCGGACCGAGAGCACCACGCGCGAGGTGGCCAGGACCCGCACCTTCGGCGCGACAGTCAGGAGATCCTCGAGCACCGGGGCGGCCTCCAGGACCTGCTCGAGGTTGTCGACCACCAAGAGGAGCTCCCGGTTTCGGAGGTGGTCCCGAACGACGTCGAGGATGGGCCGACCGGCGACCTCCTGGACCCCGAGCTCCGCCGCCAGCGACGAGGAAACCAGAGCCGGATCGGTCACCGAGGACAGGTCGACGAAGAACGCTCCGTCCTTGTACCCGGAGAGCGTCCGCGAAGCTACCTCCAGCGCGAGCCGGGTCTTGCCGCTCCCTCCCGGTCCAGTCACGGTAACCAGCCGGTTGACCTCCAGGAGCCGCTCGACCTCGGCGAGCTCCTCGGTTCGGCCGACGAACGTCGTCAGCTGCGCAGGGATGTTGTTCGGCCGCGCGTCGAGCGTCCGCGGAGCCGGGAAGTCCGAGGGGAGGCCATCGATCACCAGGTCGAACAGCTCTTCCGGGTGCACCAGGTCCTTCAGGCGGTGAGCGCCGAGGGCGCGGACGGTGGTCGCGGGAGGAAGCTCCCGTTCGGCGAGGCCGCGGGTGGCTCCCGAAAGGATCACCTGGCCGCCGTGGCCGGCGTCCATGACCCGGGCGGCCCGGTTCACGTCGATCCCCACGTAGTCCTCGCCGCCGAGGGTGCCCTCGCCCGTATGGATTCCCATGCGCACCCGAAGGGCGGCGCCCGGGGGCCAGCGGTGATCGTGGAGCTCGCGCTGGGCGACCACGGCCGCGCGGACCGCACCCCCCGCCGACCGGAACACGGCGAAGAAGGAGTCGCCGGCCGTGCTGAGCTCGCGGCCGCCCTCGGCTTCGATGGCCGACCGGATGATGGCCGCGTGGCGGTCGCGAACCGCCCGATAGTCCTGGCCCAGGCGCTGGAGGAGCTTCGTGGACCCCTCGATGTCCGTGAACAGGAACGTGACGGTGCCGGTGGGCAGGTCGGCCATAGGGACGCAATGTACCGCGACCGAGCCGGACGAGGCCTATGCTGGCCCGTCGCAGGCGAGAGGAGGGTGCGGTGCTGCTCGAGGACAGGAACGCCGTGATCTACGGTGCCGGAGGAACGGTGGGGCGGGCGGTGGCCCTGGCGTTCGCCCGGGAGGGGGCCCGGGTCTTCCTGGCCGGGAGATCGCGGGACGCCCTCGACGCCGTGGCCGGCGAGATTGCCGGGAGCGGTGGGACCGCCGAGGCCGCCGAGGTCGACGCCCTGGACGAGACCGCCGTGGAAGAGCACGCCGACGCCGTGGCCCGGGCCGCCGGCGGGATCGACGTCTCGTTCAACACCATCGGCCACGGAGACGTGCACGGCGCGCCGCTCCTGGAGATGCCGTTGGAGGACTTCGCCCGGCCGATCACGGTGGCCACCCGGTCGCTGTTCCTCACCGCGAGGGCCGCGGCGCGGCGCATGGCACCGAGGGGCTCGGGCGTGATCATGGCGATCACGGCCTCGACGGCGTTCCAGCGATTGCCCGAGGTCGGCGGCACGGCAGTGGCCTTCGACGCCATCGAGAGCCAGAGCCGTACGTGGGCCGCGGAGCTCGGACCGCACGGCGTTCGGGTCCTCTGGCTGCGAAGCACGGGCCTGCCCGAGGCCCTGGCCAACGTCGACCTGTTCCCGGCCTACGGGACCGGCGCCCCGATGACCAAGGAGGAGCTGATCGAGTGGCAGCGTGGGTTGACCGTGCTGAAGCGGCTGACCACGCTGGAGGAGCTGGGCCGGGCGGCTGCGTTCGCCGCGTCCGACCTGGCCAGCGCGATGACCGGCTGCGCGGTGAACGTCACGTGCGGCGCCGTCCCCGGGTAGGTGGAGGAGGAGATGAGGTCGTGGACTACAAGCTCGAGCTGGTGCTGATCCCCGTCTCGGACGTGGACCGGGCCAAGGTGTTCTACACGGAGAAGGTCGGCTTCCACCTCGACGTCGACCATCAGCCCAACGAGGACTTCCGGGTCGTGCAGATGACCCCACCGGGCTCGGCGTGCTCGATCACGATCGGGATCGGGATCACGGACGCGACCCCCGGCACCTACCGGGGAACCCACCTGGTGGTCGCGGACATCGAGGCGGCCCGGGAGGAGCTGGTGGCTCGGGGCGTCGACGTCAGCGAGGTCCGCCACATGGGCCCGGAGGGCTGGGAGCCCGGCCCGGACCCCGAGCGCCGGGACTACGGTTCCTTCGCCGACTTCAGCGATCCGGACGGCAACACGTGGGTCCTCCAGGAGGTCCCCAGCCGCTGAACCCGCAAGTGGCAGCTCGGCACCTCGCCACCGCCCTGGAGGATCTCGGGGAGCCCACTCGCTCGGCGCAGCAGAAGCGCTACCTGAAGAGCGACCTCACGCACCTCGGCGTGCCCGTGCCGGCCATCCGTCGGGTGATCGCTTCCTTCGCTCGGGACCATTCCGATCTCGACCGCTCCGCGCTGATCGCAGTGGTGTCGGAGCTGTGGGGCGCGCCCGTCCACGAGCACCGCATGGCCGCCGTCGAGCTGCTCGACCGGTACGGCTCGATCCTGCGGCCGGGCGACCTCAGACTGGTGGAACGGCTGATCCGCGAGTCGAAGACGTGGGCGCTGGTGGACCCGCTGGCCATCAACGTGGCCGGAGGACTCGTGGAGCGCTTCCCCCACCTGGCGACGCGGCTCGATCGGTGGGCCGCCGATCCCGACGACTGGATCCGCCGGTCGGCGCTCCTCGCGCTGCTCGTTCCTCTTCGCCGCGGAGCGGGCGACTTCGAGCGGTTCGCGCGCTACGCCGACGCCTTGCTCGAGGAACGTGCGTTCTTCATCCGCAAGGCCATCGGCTGGGTGTTGCGGGACACGGCGAAGCGACGGCCGGACCTGGTGACCCGATGGCTCCGTCCACGCGTATCGCGAGCCTCGGGCGTCACGGTTCGTGAGGCCGTCAAGTACCTGCCTGCGCGGGACCGCGAGGCCATCCTCCGGGCCCACCGGTCATGATCCCGCTCGATCTCGTCACATCTGCGGTGCCGCATCCGTCGATACGATGACGGGCAGCCGAGGGAGAGCGATGGACATCTGGCTTGCCGAACGGTTCGAACAGCACCGCGACCGCCTGCGAGCGGTCGCCCATCGCATGCTGGGCTCCCCGAGCGAGGCCGAGGACGCCGTGCAGGAGGCCTGGCTGCGACTCAGCCGCACCGGCGATGAGGCCATCGACAATCTCGGCGGCTGGCTCACCACGGTCGTGGGTCGGGTGTGCCTGGACATGCTTCGGTCTCGAGCGTCTCGGCGTGAACAGCCGCTCGAGGACGATGAGCGGCACATCGACGTTGACGACGCGGAGGATCCCGAGGAGCAGGTCATGCTGGCCGACGCGGTCGGTCCGGCCCTCCTGGCCGTCCTGGACACCCTGACGCCCCGGGAGCGCCTGGCCTTCGTCCTCCACGACCTGTTCGAGGTGCCGTTCGAGGAGATCGCTCCGATCGTGGAGCGGTCTCCGGCGGCGGCGCGGCAGCTTGCCAGCCGGGCTCGTCGTCGGATCCGTGGCGCCTCGGCCACCGGGGAACTCGACCGAGCGCGTCAACGCGCGGTCGTCGACGCGTTCCTCGCCGCGTCGAGGAGCGGTAACTTCGAGGCCCTGCTGGCGCTTCTGGACCCCGACGTCGTGCTCCGGGCCGACGCGACGGCGGTGCGGATGGGCGCCGCAAGGGAAGTCCAGGGAGCCGCCGCGGTCGCGGAGACGCTCGCCGGGCGGGCCCGGGCGGCTCGGCCCGCACTCGTCGACGGCGCGGTGGGGCTGGTCTGGTCGGTGCGTGGAGCGCCCCGGGTGGCCTTCGCCTTCACGATCGCGGAGGAGAGGGTCTCCGCGATCGAGCTGATCGCGGACCCCGCTCGACTCGCGGCGCTCGACCTCTCCCCCATGGAGCGGGAACCGGCACCGCCTACCTCCGCGTAGGCGCGGCCTCCGGGATCGTGATCGTCCTCGGGGACGTCCCGGCCAGGCCGATCACACCGATGAACCCGGACAGGAGGACGAACATCGAATGGTAGGCGAAGGCCCTGCTGTGGCTGGGGCCGTCCGCCTCGACGAAACGCCGGATCGATCCCCGGATCACGCCCTCGGCGCGCCGGTGCGGTTGCCCGCGATCGCTCTCGGCCATCACTCCACCAAGGTTCCCAGGCTGGCTCACGCGGACCGCCGTGATCGTCAGCGGTGCGCCTCGTAGACCGTCACGGGCTCGGCGATGCCCTTCAGTTGCACCGGTCCCACCTCGACGAGCTGGAACCCGTCCGGCGTGACCTCCCGGGTGGCGTCCTCGCCCACGAACACCTGATCGGCCCCTGCACGGGCTGCGATCCGCGCCGCGATGTTCACCGTCCGCCCGAAGTAGTCGCCCTCGTCGTAGATCATCGGGCCGGCGTTCACGCCGATGTGCGCGGGTGGGAGGCCCCGAGGTCGGACGGCCTCGACGAGCTCCAGCGAGGCCCTGATCGCGTCGGCCGGGTCCCGGAAGTGGAAGTGGACGCCGTCGCCCAACATCTTCACGACCTCGCCGCGGTGCCCGGCCGCGATCTCGGTGACGAGCTGGGCCAGCGCCAGCGCCACGCCGGCAGCCACCTCGTCGCCCGCCTCCTCGGTGAGCGTCGTATAGCCGGTGAGGTCGGCGAACACCGACGCCTCCGCTCCGCGAGACGGGCGAGGACGGATCCCGGCCTCGTCCAGCGCCGCCTCGACGTGGTCGAACTGGTGCTCGGTGAGGAACCGCTCGGCGTGTCGACGGAAGAGCCAGCCGAGCATCTGCTCGCCCGAGTGGCCCAGCCGGACGCCGACCTCGCGGATCGCCGCCTCGAAGGCCTCATTGTCCCGGAGGCCACGACGCCGGAAGGGCTCCTCGATGGTGTGGTGGAAGTAGTGGCTCTGGAACTGGGCCACGCGGCGGGCGCTCTCGCCCCAGAGGCGCACCGCCCGCAGGGCGTCGCCCTTCGGGACGCCCGCCCCGAACAGCACGGGGAGGGCCGTGAGCACAGGTAGATCCTCCTCGCGAACGGGCTCGTCCGCATGAGGCCGAGGCAGCCCGAAGGCCACGTACATGTCTTGGAGGGTCTCCAGGGGGATGTCGATCTCCTCGCTGAGTTGGGCGAGCGTGCGGTCGGAGCGGGGGAACCGTCGTCCGGCGCTCTCCAGGTATCCCAGGCTGAGATGGCCCGAGGCCACCGCGGCCCCCAGCGAGGCGGCGTCCATCCCCTTGCGCTCCAGTTCGGCCACGACCCGGGCCCGCATGACGTCGCCTCGTGGGAACGACCCGTCCTCCAGCCGGAGGATGCCAAGCTCGGTCAGGCGACGGATCCCCTCGACGGTCGTCCCGGCCCGCTCGGCCAGCTCCTCCTCGGTGAGCCGATCAGCCACGGGTCAGGACACGTACGACGTCGGGTTCGACACGAACGCGTCGTGACAGACCTGTGAGCAGAAGTAGTACGTCGTGCCCTCGTGCTCCGCGGTCGCCACCGCGTCGTCGGGATCGATCCGCATCCCGCAGACCGGATCGGTGACCATCGCCATGACCTGCTCCTTCTGGTGTCGGGGCTCCACACTACCTCGCCCGACCAAACGCACCTCCCCAGAGGGAGGCCCCATCAGGTTGCCTCTGGCGTACGCTGTCGCACGTGACGGCGAAGGAACGGCCTGAGCGAGAGTCCACCCGAGCAGCAGAGATCATCGCCGCCGCCTGCCTCGCGACGGATCTCGGCATGGGGTTTCCGTTCGAGCATGGTCTGCA
>CALAEC010000126.1 GCA_937890785.1 uncultured Actinomycetes bacterium | reverse complement strand
GGCGCTGGCCCCGATCAGCAGGCTCGCCGACAGCTCCTCCGGGGCGGCAGGCGCCCACGACTGCCAGGCGTCGATCGCCGCGGCGGCCTCGGAGAACGACCACGCCAGGTGGAAGTTCGTCGCGGCTGGCGCTGGGATGGTCCCGAACGTGAGCGAGGTCACCACGCCGAAGTTGCCGGCACCGGCTCCGCGGAGCGCCCAGAACAGATCCTCTTCGTGATGCTCGTCGCACTCGACGATCCGGCCGTCCGCCAGGACGATCTGCGCCCCGAGCAGGTGGTCGGATGTCAGCCCGTACCTTCGCCCGATGATTCCGAGCCCTCCCCCGAGCGCGAGCCCGGCGATCCCGACGGAGGGACAGGAGCCGGCGGGGATGGCCAGGTCATGCTGGAGCAGCGATGCGTACACCTCGCCGATCCTGGTCCCTCCCCCCACGGTGACCGCGCCGCCGGAGACCTCGACGGCATGCATTCGGGTAACGTCCACAAGGAGCCCCCCGCTGGAGGAGCGTCCCCCGAAGCAGTGCCCGCCGCCGCGGGTCCCAACCTCCATCCCGTGCGTGCCCGCGAACCGGATGACTTCGGCGACGTCGTCGGGGTTGGTGCAGCGGACGATCGCCAGCGGTTGGACATCGTCGAACCGGGCATTGAGCGCCCGGTAGGCGACATCGAAGTCGGGCGAGCCTGGGAGGACGAGCTCCCCTTCGATCCGTGACTCCAGCGATCCCCAGCTTGCTCGCGTGGTCATACGCTCCCCATACCACAGCTCCAGGGCTCCGGTCCGATGTCGCTCAGGCGGCCTTGATGGCCGGAGCGGTTCCGAGCCCCGTGCGGAAGCCATCTCGCCAGCTCGGGTACGCCGGCCGCCAATCAAGATCCCGCTTCGCTTTGGCGTTGGAGGCACCGCGTACGTCGGTCATCATGACCACCCCGTGCTCCCCCACGAAGAGACGAGCCAGCCACACCGGGATCCTCCGCGGAGGCTTTGCTCCGATGGCTTCGGCCAGAGCCGGGAGCCACTCGACGACCGGCGCCGGGTCGTCGTCCACGATGTTGTACAGGCCCTGAACGCCGCGCTCGATCGCAGCGATCGTTGCCGTGGCCGCATCGTCGATGTGTATGAAGGACGTGATCCCCGTTCCCGCTCCTACGATCGGAAACCGTCGCTTCCGAACGCCCTCGAGCTGAAAGGCACCGTCGGCCAGCGAGGTGCCCGGCCCGTAGAACCCTCCGTACCGAAGGGCCGTCCCCCTGATCCCGTCCGTGTTGAGCACCGCTCTCTCGAGATGCTGAATCGCCTTCAGGGTGTTCCTGAGGGCTTCCGGCGGGTCGGAATCGAGCGGGTCGTCCTCGGTCTTGACCGGGCCGCCGACCCTCGCGTGTGGCCAGCCCGCGAAGCTTTGGGCCACCATGTGACGAACGCCGAGCTCCAGCATGCTCGCGAGCAGATTGTCGGTCCCCTCCGTTCGCAGGCGGTTCGTCGCGGCGAAGCCCTGATCGAACCTTCGAAAGTCCGTAAACCCGCCCAGGGCCGTGGCCTGGTGGACGACCACTTCCGGCTCGGCATCCCGGAGCGCACCACGGACCGCATCCCGATCGAGGATGTCGAGGATCAAGGGGTCGGCCCCGGCCGCCCGGAGTTCATCCACCTTTCCCGGCGTGCGGGTGGTTCCCGCGACGGCGTGGCCGTTGGCGACGAGCAGGGCCACAAGCGGCCTGCCGATCGCGCCGGTTGCTCCCACCAATAAGATCCTCATGTGTGCCTCCCTCGGTCTCTGCTGAACGAGACGAGGCAGCCACCTCGCTGTGACATCCTGCGCCGAAATGAACATCGGGTGCCGCGCGAAGGTGAGGATCCCCGCGTCAGCCTCCGAACCAGGCCTCCAGGGGAACTCTTGCCGACAGCGACGTGAGTTCACCCGAGTCGCGAAGGGTCTTCGCCGCGTCAACCATGGCGCTCACCGCGACCCAGGTGAAGCCGCCTCCGACGCTCATCCTTCGAGCTCCGGCCTCCACGATCTCGGCGATCGTGAGTCCAGGTAGCGCGAGCACGTTCACGGGGACAGAAACCGCGTCACAGACGGCCCTGATCTCCTCGGGAGTACGCAAACCCGGCGCATAGACGACGTCGGCCCCGGCCCGCTCGAACGCCTGGAGCCGCTCGATAGTGTCGTCGAGATCGGGGTTGCCACGGATGTGGTTCTCCGCTCGCGCTGTGAACGTGAACGGGAAACCGAGGCCTCGCGCAACCTCGACGGCGGCGGAGATCCGCTCGACCGCCCGGTCCAGCTCATAGATGAACCCGCCGGGGTCGTAGTCTTCGAGCGAGGAGCCCACCGCGCCGACCTCGGCGACCCGAGCGATCGCCTGTGCGGCCGTATCAGGGTCGGCCGCGTAGCCGTTCTCGAGATCGACGGAGACGGGGACGTCCGTGGCCCGGTCCAGCACCGCCGTGTGCTCGACCACCTCGTCCAGGGTGGCCTGGCCGTCCAGACGTCCCAAGGTGAAGGCGAAACCGGAACTCGTGGTGGCGAGCGCCTTGAACCCGAGCGCCTCGAGCACCCTGGCCGACCCCGCATCCCAGGGGTTGGGCATGACGAAGGCCTCGTCCGCGTGCAGCGCCCGGAATATCTCCGCCTTCCGCTCCTGCCTGTTCATGTGAACTGCTCAGGTGAAACGAGCGGTTGGAGGCCGAACGCCGGACTCAGACCACGTGGATCGAAGTCGACGATCTCGGTGATCCTGCCGTCCTCCACCCGGAGCGTCTCGAGCGCGACGAGCTGGAAGGCGGCTTCCCCCGGCGGGCGCAGGTAGATCGCCACCGCCGGTTGCCGGTTCGCCGTGGTGGCGACGAGCCGGATCTCGCCGGGAGGCGCCTGCTCGCGGGTCGCCTCGATGAACGCGTCCCGGGAATCCGTCCACAGGGGAATGGCCGGATATGCGATCCGGACGTCCTCCGCCAGGACGTCGGCCAGTTCGATGTCCCCCTCCTGGTGGGCCGCCATGTACCGCCGCACGACCCCCCATTCCTCCTCGGTGATCTCCGTGGCACCCGTCCATTCGTCGCGACGGTCCGGGAGGCGCTGTCGGATCGTTGCCCGGGCCCTCTGGAGGGCGCTCTTCACCGCCGCTTCCGAGGTGTTCAGCAGGGTGGCGGTGGCCTTGGCCGACCAGCCCATGACGTCGCGGGCGATGAATACCACCCGCTGCTTTGGCGGCAGATGTTGCACCGCGGCGACGAAGGCGAGCTCGAGCGTCTCCCGGTGCACCACCTCCTCTCCGGGGTCACCGGCCTGGTCGGCCAGGAGCCGATCGGGGAACGGCTCCAGCCAGAGGTGGTCCCCGCCCGGGTCGGGCACATCGCCGGGACCCCGTACCGGATCCATCACATCGAACGGCAACACCCTGCGCCGTCTCCTGCGGCGAAGCAGGTCGATGCACAGGTTGGTAGCGATCTTGTACAGCCATGCCCGCACCGATCCTTCGGACCGTTCGCCGCTGCTCCAAGCGCGAGCCAGGGTCTCTTGGACGAGGTCTTCCGCTTCCGAGAACGACCCGACCATCCGGTAGCAGTAGACCTGGAGTTCACGTCGGTAGCGTTCGGCGACATCGGCGAACCCATCAGCGGTCTCCGTGCCCGTCGGCATCATCCCACTCCGTACATGGATCTCGGGTTCAGCCTCGCTCACGAGCCGGCGATCTCGGCCAGACGGAGCTGGACCATCCGTTCGATGACTGGGTCGGGCACCGGGGCTTCCGGAGTGAACCGGATGGTGCCCTTCGACAACGAGTAGCCCTCGAGATCGTCGGCCACCGCCGCCACCACAGCGGGGCTGAACGGATGGAGCGAGAGGTGCTGCTTGCTGACGTGGAACCCGAGCAGCGGCTTGCCGGCGACACGAAGCGCCGGCATGCCATAGCTCTTCCCCTGACTCGCTTCAGGCGCGACCCGTTGGGCGATGCCTCGCACCCGTTCCAGCGCCCGACGGTGTGGCTTCTCGAGGCCGGCCAGGTAGTCGTCGATCTCACCCATCACGGCATCCTATGCCCGATCGCCACGGCCGCTACGGGTCAGTCGGAGATCCGGGTCGCGGTGAACTCGTAGCCGCCTCCCCCCGGGTAGACCCACTCGCCGTGGGTGTTGCCATCGGGGTCGATGGTGGCCTTCATGTAGGCCGGCGAGCCTTTCTCCCCACCCCAGACCGTGAGCGTGTCCCCTTCCAGCTCGTAGACGTAATCGAGGGTGTTGCCCTGGCTGTCGTAGAAGCGTGAGCGGATCTCCTCCGACGGCGGCTCGCCGAACGGGCGGAGGTGCCCGATGATCTCGATGCCCTTGATCGCCTGCCCGTGCTGGACGAGGTCGACCTGCTGAGTCAGGAAGTACCCGCCCTCCATCCACTCGAAGTGAGTCGTGCCCTCGACTCCTCCACTGAGCCGTGAAGTCCCCACCAACCGGTTTCCCAGCTCCCGAAGCTTCGCCGATGGCTCCGGCACCACGGTCGGGTCGACCTCAGTCATCTCGGTCTCCTCTCGTCCAGGGACCGCCCGTGCGGTC
>CALAEC010000125.1 GCA_937890785.1 uncultured Actinomycetes bacterium | reverse complement strand
GCATGCTCCCCGAGGTGTCCAGCGCGAGGACTACGTCGACGGGCCTGCCGGCCACATCGAGCGGACTCACCGTGAACGTCGTCACCGGGACGCCGTCCTCGAAGAGCTGAAGATCCTCAGCCGTGACGGCCGTCGACTCGGCGAGCGACAGGGTCACGTCTACCTCGGGCGCGGCGGCGGCGTCGACCTCTCGGATGCTCAGCCCATCGTCCGCGCCGGCGGGCAGAGCCGACACCATGACCAGGGCGAGCGTCAGGAGCGCCCGGCGCATCAGGCTCCCGGCGCCCATGTCTGTGGTGCGAAGGTCTGTGGCGGAACGCGGATCCCTCTGTTTCCCAGCTTCTCGGCGAACCCCGGACGGAGCCCGGTGGCCTTGAGGCTGCCCAGGAACCGGCCATGCTCGTCCGTCCCGGCCTTGAAGTCGAACATGAAGATGTTCTGGAGCGTGATGACGTCGCCCTCCATGCCCACCACCTCGGTGACGTGCGTGAATCGCCTGGTGCCGTCCCTCAGCCTCGACTGGTGGACGATCAGGTCGAGGGCCGAGGCCATCTGCTCCCTCACGGCCCTGATGGTCAGATCCATGCCTGCCATCAGGGACATCGTCTCCAGGCGCGACAGCGCGTCCCGGGGGGAGTTCGCGTGAATCGTGGAGATGGACCCCTCGTGGCCGGTGTTCATGGCCTGGAGCATGTCCAGGGCCTCGCTGCCTCGGACCTCGCCGACCACGATGCGGTCCGGCCGCATCCGCAGCGCGTTCCGGACCAGGTCACGGACCGTGATCTCCCCCTTCCCCTCGATGTTGGGAGGCCGGTACTCGAGCCGGACCACGTGGGGCTGCTGGAGACGGAGCTCGGCCGCGTCCTCGATGGTGAGGATGCGCTCGTCGTCGGGCAGGAACGACGACAGCGCGTTCAGCGTCGTGGTCTTGCCGGCGCCGGTCCCCCCGGACACGAGGATGTTCAGGCGGCCGCGGACACAGGCCTCCACGAGCTCGGCGACCTGGGGCGTCAGCGTCTCGAAGGCCATCAGGTCCTTGACCCCGTATGGGTCCGCGGAGAACTTCCGGATCGTCAGGCACGGCCCGTCGAGGGCCAGCGGAGGGATGACGGCGTTGACACGAGAGCCGTCCGGCAGGCGGGCATCCACGTACGGAGAGGCCTCGTCGATCCGCCGGCCCACCCGAGCCACGATCTTGTCGATCGTCCGCCGGAGCTGCTCTTCGTCGAGGAAGCGGGCACCGGTCCAGTGGAGCTTCCCGGCGCGCTCCACGTACACGGACTCGGCGCCGTTAACCATGATCTCGGTGACCTCGGGGTCCCGGACGTAGGGCTCCAGCGGCCCCAGGCCGAGGATGCCATCACCGATCTGCTGGATGACCTGTGCCTTCTCCTGGACGGAGAGGGTGATCTCCTCCTCGTCGAGCAGCTCCCGGAGATGCTGGTGAACGAGCTCGCGAAGCTCGGCCTCCGTCAGGCTCATGTCGTACAGTCTCGGGCCGAGCGACTCGACCAGCGCGCCCTGTACCCTCGAGCGAACGGCAGCGATCCGGTCCGGCTGACCGGACTGGGCCAGGCGTTCAGCGAGCGACATCATCGACCTCCTATCCGCGCCGGAGGAGCCGGCGCTTCGGCGCGTTCGTGGTTGGGGCGGGAGCCGACGCCGCGACCAGCGTACCGGCGAGTGCCGCCACGCTCTTGGCGACGGGCGATCTCGGCTCCGATGAGACCACCGGGACCCCCTGATTGAGCGAGGCCGGCACCAGTCGGCTCGATGGGATCAGCGCGTCCACACGGACCCTTGTGACGCGCTCCACCTCTTGTGGTGTCAGGCCGACCTTGCTGTCGGCACGGTTCAGCACGACTCGAAAGCGATCCCGGGGGATGCCCGACGAGGTCAGCGTGTGCACGGCCACTGCCATGTGTCGCACGGCCACCACGTCAAGCATGGCCACCAGGAGGATATCGTCCGCCAGGTCGAGCACCGAAAGCACGTGGTCCGAGTACCCGGCGGGGGTGTCGACGACCGTATGCGCAAACGTCGAGCGAAGGGCGCGGAGGATCCTTCCCACCGCCTCAGGGGGCAATGCTTGGGCGGCCGGGTCCGGGGGCGACCCGTAGCCGAAGACGTGCCCGTCCAGGTTGGTCCCGGCGGACAGTACCGCCTCTGGCTCGAGGTTGTCCCCCTGTGCGATCAGGTCCGCGATCGTGCCCTTCACCTCGCGGCCGAAGTAGGCCAGCGTGTCGCCGATCTGCACGTCCAGATCCGCGAGGGCGGTGGGATGTCCGCTGTGGCGGGACAGCGCTACGGCGATGTTGGCGGCCAGGAAGCTCTTCCCGGTCCCTCCCTTCGAGGAGAACAGCGCGTGCACGTGGCCGCGACGCCCGGGGCGAGCCTCGCTCGGCTCGCCGCCCATCCCGCGGACCTTCTCCGACCACGCCACCGCTCGACCGATCGCGTCCTTGAGCTCCTGGCTCCCCTGGGTGAGGTCGACCACGTCCCGGACGCCGGCCCGCATCGCCAGCGGCAGCAGCCCGTCGGGCGCCCGGTCGCGCACGACGACGAGGGCCGTTGCCGGGGCGGTGCGGCCCACGTACTCCGCCAGGCCGAGCGCGTCCTGATCCTTCACCGCGGGGGAGAGAACCAGGACCGTCGGGGACGGCGCCCCGGGGGCCAGCAGCTCCTCAGCGGCGGTGATCGTGGGAACCCACTCGATCGTTTCCGGAGCCGTCCCGAAGGATCGGGCCACCTGCTGGCGGAAGGTGGGCGGAGCGCCGACGGCGACGATGCTGGTGTTCATTCGGCGACCTCCAGGAAGGAGACCGCGGCCTCGGCCGCGCCGGCCTCGTTCGGCGGAAGCAGGCCAAGCCAGACCTCGGCGCGCTCCATGGCGAAGATCACCCGCTGGGCGTCCCGCGGCGTGAGCGCCATCGTCACCATGAGGGTCTTCCGGTCTTCCGATGATGTTCCGAGTTCGCCGCTCCCGGGTACGGCAGCCCGGAGCACCTGCACGTCCGGGACCACCGTGATGGTCAGCCCGGGCACGGCGCTCAACTTCCCGGTGGCCGTGGTCACGCTGCCCGCCTCGTCCACCCTGATCTTGGCACTGGTCTTGCCCGCTTCGAGGAACGTGGCGTAGATCGAGACATGGTCGCCGGTCCGCAGGACTCCCCCCAGCGCTCGGGGAGCCTCGAGCGGGAGGGTCACGGCCTTGTGGCCCTCCGGGATCCCCAGGACCCCGCCGCCGAACTCCGCCTGACCCCGGAGCCGG
>CALAEC010000124.1 GCA_937890785.1 uncultured Actinomycetes bacterium | reverse complement strand
CGATCATCTCGTCGTCGAACAGGCCCTCCGTCTCCGGGTGCAGCGGGGCGTTGATCGTCACCACGTCACAGTGCGGCACCATCGAGGCCGCATCGGGATGGAAGGTCACGCCGAGCTCCTGCTCGACCTTCTCGGGGAGCCGGTGGCGGTCGGTGTAGTGGAGCTTGACGTCGAACGGCTTCAGGCGGCGGAGCACGGCCGAGCCGATCCGCCCTGCGCCGACGGTGCCCACGTTCATTCCCTCGAGGTCGTACGACCGCTGCACGCAGTCGGCGATGTTCCACCCGCCCTTCACCACCCACCCGTAGGAGGGGATGTAGTTCCGGACCAGCGCCAGGATGGCCATGACCACGTGCTCGGACACGCTGATGCTGTTGCAGTAGGTGACCTCGGCGATGGTGATGCCGTGGTCCATGGCGGCCTGGAGGTCGTAGTGGTCCGAGCCGATCCCCGCGGTGATGGCCAGCTTCAGGTTCGGCGCCTTGGCGATCCGCTGGGCGGTGAGGTAGGCCGGCCAGAACGGCTGGGAGATGACCACGTCCGCGTCGACCAGCTCGCGATCGAACTCGGAGTCGGCGCCGTCCTTGTCCGAGGTCACCGCGAGCGTGTGGCCCCGATCCTCGAGGAACTTCCGGAGGCCGAGCTCCCCGGACACGCTCCCAAGCAATTCCCCTGGCGTGAAGTCGACCGCCTCTGGGTTAGGCATGCTCTGGCCGTCCGGGTACCGCTCAAGCGTCGGGATGTCATCCCGGGCGTAGGACTTGGGGTAGCCGTCCACGGGGTCCTCGTACAGGACGCAGACGATCTTGGCCATGGCACTCCCTCCGATCGGGCCGGTCAGCCGGACGGTACCACCGGGATCGGCCGTCGCACCAGGCCGCGGAGTCGTCCGAGAAAGAGTGACAAAACCTGTCCCGGGGCTTGCGTCGAAGGCGACCCTCGGTGTACAAAGCGGATGGAACCGCTGGGGTCTTCGGGCCCTGGCGGTTCCATTTATGTGGTCCGCAGAAGTCAGGTCGGCGAGGTTCCGAGCGCGGCGCCCTCGGCCTCGGACCGGGCCAACGGCCGCAGCAGCACCCAACACACCGCCGGGCCCACGGCCAGCGCCCAGAACCCCGCCCGCCACGAGGTCGCCGACACCAGCCACCCGAACACTGGGGGCGTGATCGAGGCAGCCCCGAACAGCGCCGTCTGCTGGATGGCGATGGCCGTACCGCTCCGGCCCTCCTCGGCCAGCTCCGCTGCGGCATTGAACGAGAGGCCGTTCCAGCCGAACGTGATCGCCCCGGCCGCCACCACCACAGGCACCGTGACCACGAGCGGCATGTACAGCAGCGCCGGGGTCAGCAGCCACGTCCCGGCGATCACGGCGGCCGCCCACCGGAGCGGCAGCACCCGGCGTCCCAGCCGGTCGGACCACCATCCCGCGGAGATGCGCAGCCCCACGCCGACGACCTGGATCACGGCCA
>CALAEC010000123.1 GCA_937890785.1 uncultured Actinomycetes bacterium | reverse complement strand
CGGCGATCGCGCCGAGCGCGCCGGCCGGGACCCCCTCGAGGACCGTCTCCGCAGCGGCGGTCCGGCGGACCGCGTCGAGGAACCGTTCCGACTCGCAGCTCTTGTCCGCGTACCCGTCGGCTCCGCTCAGGAGGGCTCGCGAGACCGTGGCGGCCTCCCCTCCTGACCCACACGCCAGGATGCGGACCGATGGGAATTGCTCCCGTAGGGTCCGGATCAGCCACAGACTGTCGCGCTCACCGCCGAGACCCAGGCTCACGAGAACCACCGTTCGGTTCGGCCGACCGAGCCTGCCAACCGCTTCGACCGCCTCCTCCGCAGAGCTCGCCTCGAACAGCAGCTCCATGTCGGGCTCGCGCGAGATCACCAGTGCCAATCCCTTGCGCACCACCGAGCGGACGTCGGCGAGGACGACCTCGACCAAGGTACGGGATGTTTCGCTGCGATGGGGAAGGACCTCGGGACCGCGCATTCGCCCTCCAGAGACAGACGAAGGATAGGGGGAATGTGGCCGACGAGTAAATGGCCATTTGTTGTCAGATGCGCATAGTCCGAGTGGGCTAGCAGGGTCGTTGATCCCGGAAAACGGTTCGTGATGCTTTGTCAGGACACTGGTGGACGCTACCGATCAGAAGCGTCGGTCGTCGGGCGCACCGGGAACAGTCCCAGCTCCATCGCCAGCGCCACCGCGGCCACGCGACCCCGGACGCCGAGCCGTCGATACAGCGCCGAGATGTGCGTTCGGACGCTGCGCTCCGAGATCCCGAGCTGCGCCGCGATCTCCCTGGCGCCCAGACCGTTCGTCATGTGCTCCAGCACGACCCGCTGGCGCGCCGTCAGCCGCGACCGGATCGCCGCCGCCCTCCGGGCTCGATGGGCCACGGTCTCGAGTTGAGCGGCGGCGCTCGACTCCTGCTCCGGGGTGAACGTTCGCTCGCCTCGGGCCACCGCTCGCACGGCCTCGGCGATGGCCGCGGAGGAGGTCCTCTTGTCCAGGAACCCGTCGACCCCCAGGCGCAGGGCTTCGAGGAGATCCCGTTCATCCTGCCGCCCGGTGAGCACGAGGATCCGCGAGGTCGACCCCATGGCCCGGAGCCGTCGGGCCACCTCGATGCCATCGAGCCCGGGGATATTCAGGTCGAGGACGATGACGTCCGGGCGAAGGCGTACGGCCTCCTCGACCGCACGATGCCCATGACCGACCTCGCCCACGACCTCGGCCCCGGCCAACTCGACACAGGCCATCCGGATGAGGTTCCGGACCACCGGGTGATCTTCGACGATGAGGACGCTGGTGGGGGATGCGGGCATGTCCCCCTGTTGTGTTCGATACCAGGCGCCGGATCCCCTCTGAAGGCCGGGACTAGACTGAGCCGGGAGAAGATGGTCGCCGTGTTCCATGTCTTCGTCGTCGACGGCCAGGCAGTCGTCCTTGAGGCGGTCCGGTTGCTCTGCGCGGAGCATGGCGGGCTTGAGTTCGCTGGGGGAGCATCCTCGGTTCCCGAAGCAGCCCGGACGCTGGACGAGGTCTCCGCCGACGTGCTGCTGATCGACCTGGAGCTCCCCGCCAGCCTCGAGCTGGTCCGGACGGCTCGGAGCCGCTGGCCGCGAACCGCCGTCCTGGCCATGCACGACGGGACCGCCCCGGAGCGGCTCCAACAGGCGATGTCGATGGGAGCGATGGGTATCGTCGAGAAGTCCGCCGAGATCTCTGAGCTCACCGGGGCCATCAGGCGGGCCGCCACCGGCGGACCTCGGACGCACGGAGCGGCGGCAGCTCCTGCCGGAGCTGACGAGAAGGACGTTCCACTCTCACCTCGTGAACGAGCCGTCCTGAGCCTCCTGGCCGCCGGCCGCAGCAACCAGGAGATCGCCACCGAGCTCGGCATCAGCCCCCGCACCGTGGCCAGCCACGTGGCGAGCATCTATCGCCGGCTGCAGGTGGAGACGAGGATCGAGGCGGCCACGGCGGCGATCAGGCTTGGGATCGCCTCGGGGAGCGAAGCCGACTCCGATACGTAGAACCTCGTACCGAAGGCCCACCGATCTGCCGATCCCAAGCCGCCGTGCCTTCCGTAGCCTCGGCTCCCCAGCCCACCGGGAGGGCACATGCCGC
>CALAEC010000122.1 GCA_937890785.1 uncultured Actinomycetes bacterium | reverse complement strand
GCAGCTCGAAGTCGTAGTAGAAGCCGTCCTCGATCGGCGGCCCGATGGCGTACTTCGCCCCCGGCCACAGGTCGCACACGGCCTGGGCCATCACGTGCGCGGTGGAGTGCCGCAGCACCTCGAGGTCTGATTCGTCCGCCATCCCACTCATGCTAACGGAGGGACCGGAGGCTGAGGGGAGCTACGTGGATTACGCGCCGAAGCCGGCGAACTGCGCCCACTCGGGATCGACCACGTAGCGACCCTCCTCGGTGACCTGGAGGATGACCACGGGGATGTCGACCCGGTTCCCCGTGCTCTCGTCGATGGTGATCGTTCCGGTTAGGCCCTCATAGCCCTCGGTCGCCGCCAGCTCGTCACGCACCTCGGCGGAATCCCACGACCCCGCCCGGCGAACCGCATCGAACAGAAGCTTCACCGAGTCGTACGTGAACGTCCCCCACGTCCCTGGGTCCGTGCCGAACCGGGCTCGGTAATCATCCACGTAGCCCTGGGCCTGGGGGAACTCCGCGGCTTCGGGCACCCCGCTGGAGGCACATGCCCTGGCTGCCTCCAGGCCGGCCTGTTCCACGAACCCGGGGTCCTGGTTTGCCAACCCCATGAGGCACGTTGTCGGCGTCCCGAGGTCCAGGATCTCCTGGGCGATCCGGGCTCCCTGAGGGAAGTACGTGCTGGCGTAGAACAGATCCGGCTCCTCGGCCAGGATCCGCCGAACCAGGGCGTTCTGCGAGGCGCCGGGCTGGGCCCGCTCGAAGGCCACGATCGTCACACCCGCTTCCTCCAGGAGGCGGCGGAGCTCGGTGGCGATGCCCTCCGTGTAGGTCGAGGGGTCGTAGAGCACCGCCACACGCTGGGCCTCGAAGAAGCCGGAGATGGCCTCGGCCTCGATGGGGGCGATCTGATAGTCCTTGGGCTGGACGGTGAATCCCTGGCCGTTCGTGGCGCTGTCGCTGGTCAGGTGGATGGGGATGACCCCGCCGTCCAGGTAGATGGAGAGATTCTCGACGCCGACCGAGGAGTTGTACGGGCCCACAACCGCGAAGGCGCCGGCCTCCACCGCTTCGTCTGCGACCTCGACGCCGACCTCCGGGTCGGCCTGGTCGTCCAGGGGCATCAGCTCGATGCGACGGTCCAGGACGCCGCCCTGGGCGTTGGCCTCCTCCACCGCGAGACGGGCACCCTGCAGCATGTCGACGCCGTTCGAGGCCTGTTCGCCGGTGATCGGTGCCTCGAGGGCGATCCGGACGACGGGCCGGTCGCCCTCGGTCGTCCCGTTGGTGCATCCGGTCGCGATCAAGAGCAGCAGCGCGCTCGCAGACCTGCGGCTCCTCCTGGTCACCCGTGCCTCACCTTGTCAACCATGCTAATGGAACGTCCGCCCGCTACCTGGGGTCCTCCCCCTTGAAGAACTTCGTCAGGACGGGGGCCAGATCTTCGGGCGGGACGCCGTGCCACTCGCCCTTCAGCCCTTGGAACCTGCCGTTGGGCAG